>NZ_JACVVI010000009.1:0-228479 GCF_016658625.1 Pantoea sp. S62
CCGTTTGCGGGCGATAACCTGCTGGATAACAGCGAAAAAACCACGCCACAAACGCTGTCCGGCTCCACCGGCAATGTCGAAGCAGGGCAGATCGTTACCGTGACCCTGGGCGGCCAGAGCTACAGCGGCAGCGTAGCGGGCGACGGCAGCTGGAACATCACCGTGCCTGCCGATGCGCTGAGCGCGCTGGCCTCCGGCACCACCACCGTCACGGCAACGGTCACTAACCAGGCGGGAACCGCTGCCAGCGGCAGTCTGACTCTTACCGTAGAGGCACCGCTGACCCAGCCGGGGACGCCGGTCATCACCATCGACCAGTTTGCCGGGGATGATATCCTCAGCAATGCTGAGAAAAGCAGTGACCAGCTGCTGAGCGGCTCCACCACCAACGTTGAAGCCGGGCAGATTGTCACCATCACGCTGGGCGACCAGACCTATAGCGCGCTGGTGGATGCACAGGGCAACTGGAGCATCACGCTGTCGCCTGCACAGCTGAATGCGCTGGCCGCCGGGACGGTTGCCATTTCGGCGGTCGTCACCAGTCAGGCTGGCATTGAGGCCAGCGAAAACCGCGCCATCAGCGTCGATACGCCGGTGGTTACGGGCCCGCCAGCGGTCACCGTGGATGACTTTACCGGTGACAATCAGCTGAGTAACACGGAGAAAGCCACCGACCAGACGGTGACCGGCAGCACCAGTAACATCGAACCCGGGCAGCCGGTGACGGTGACGCTGGGCGGTCAGACTTACAGCGGCAGCGTGGACGCGCAGGGCAACTGGAGCGTCACATTGCCATCAGCAGCCCTGAGCGCACTGGCGGCAGGTGAAACCACCCTGACGGTTTCGGTCAGCAATGCTGCCGGTAACACCGTGACCGGCAGCCTGCCGATCAGCGTGGAAGCCCCAGTGACGCAGCCGGGCGAACCGACTGTGACCATCGGTCAGTTTGCCGGGGATGACATTCTCAGCAACGATGAAAAAGGGACGGCCCAGACACTCTCCGGCACGACCACCAATATCGAAGCGGGCCAGACGGTAACCGTCACCCTGGGGGGGCAGACTTATCTGGGCACCGTCGATGGCAGTGGAAACTGGAGTGTGATTATTCCGGCAGCCGCGCTGGGCAATCTGCCTGCGGGCTCGAATGCCATTGGCGTCACCGTCAGTAACGCCGTGGGCCTAACCACCAGCGAAACCCGCGATATTTCGGTGGATGCGCCGACAACAGAGCCAGGCGTACCGGCCCTGACCCTGAATGATTTCGCCGGTGATAACGATCTGAGCAACGATGAAAAGGCGGTTGATCAGCTCGTCAGCGGCACCACCAGTAATGTTGAAGCCGGACAGCTGGTGACGGTTACCCTGGGCGGCCAGACCTACAGCGCCAGCGTGCAGGCTGATGGCAGCTGGAGCGTCACCGTTCCGTCAGCTGCGCTCAACGCGCTGGCCGCCGGCACGACCACACTCACCGTTTCGGTCAGTAATGCGGCGGGCGATGTCGCAACTGCCGCGCAGCCAATCACCGTCGAAGCCCCTGCAACGCAGCCGGGTCAGGCCACCGTGACCATCGACGCCTTTGCCGGAGATGACATCCTCAGCAACAGCGAGAAAGCCAGCGACCAGTTGCTGAGCGGTACCACCACCAATATCCCCGAAGGGCAGCAGGTTACTGTTACGCTGAACGGAGAGACCTTCACCGCCACGGTCGGCGCAGATGGCAGCTGGAGCGTCACGATTCCGGCCAGCTCGCTGGCCGCGCTGACCGCCGGAAGTGCGACCCTGAACGCCACCGTTAACGATTCGCTCGGCACGCCAGTCAGCGAAACCCGCGACTTCCTCGTAGAGTCATCAGGCACCGCGCCAGGCACCCCGACATTAACCATCAATGCCTTTGCTGGCGATAACGTCCTGAGCAACGATGAGAAGCTGGACGCTCAGGCGGTCTCGGGCAGCACCACCAATGTCGAAGCCGGACAGATTGTCACGGTGACGCTGGGCGGCCAGAACTACAGCGGCACGGTCGGCGCCGATGGCAGCTGGAATATCGCGATTCCGGCCAACGATCTCCTTGCTCTGGCTTCGGGCGCTGCCTCGCTGGTCGTGACGGTCAGCAATGCGGCTGGCACGCCCGTCAGCGATACGCTGGCGATTACGGTAGAACCTCTGGTTACCGAGCCGGGCCAGCCGGTGATCACAATCAATCAGTTCGCGGGTGATGACGTCCTGAGTAACGACGAGAAAACCAGCGACCAGCTATTGAGCGGTACCACCACCAACGTTGAGGCGGGCCAGATTGTCACGGTCACGCTGGGTGATCAGACCTACAGCGCTACGGTTGGTGTGGATGGCAGCTGGAGCCTGAGCGTCCCTGCCAGCGCGCTGGCGGCACTGGCGGCGGGCAGTGCCACTATCGCGGCCACGGTCACCAGTCAGGCGGGGGGAACGGTAAGTGAAGATCGGGTGATCGCGGTGGAAGCGCCTGCGGAGCCGGGCACGCCGACAGTCACGATCGCCCTGTTTGCCGGTGATGATCTGGTGGATAATAGCGAGAAGGCCGTCGATCAGACGCTGTCCGGCAGCACCAGCAATGTGGAGGCGGGTCAGACGGTCACCATTACCCTGGGCGGTCAGAATTACAGTGCGCTGGTCAACCCGGACGGCAGCTGGAGCACGCAGATCCCATCTGCGGCGCTCAGTGCCCTGGCGGCAGGCACCACGGCCATCACGGTCAGCGTCACGTCGGTAGCCGGTGCCTTAGCCACCGACAGCCGTGACATCAACGTCGCGCCGGCAGCCGGTGAACCGGGTGTGATCACGATCAGTGAGCCTGTCAGCGTTGATGGTTTCCTTAACCTGCAGGAGCTGAACAGCGATCTGATCATCGGCGGCTCGGCGGTGGGCGTCAATCCGGGCCAGGCGGTGCAGCTTAACTTCAACGGCAACAATTACAGTGCGGTGGTGGGCAGCAACGGCTTCTGGAGCGTCACCGTTCCGGCTGGCGATCTCAGTGGCATCACCGACGGCGTGAAACTGATCTCGGTTACCGCAACTGACGCCAGTGGTGCGCTGCTGACCGACTCCGCTCAGCTGAATGTGGTCACCACCACGCTGCCACAGATCACGCTGGATGAGAGCGCGCTTACCGATGGCATTCTTAATCAGACAGAAACGGGCAGCGATCTGCTCATCGGTGGCAGCACCGGTAAAGCGGTGGCGGGCCAGTTGGTCGAAGTACAACTCAACGGCAAAACTTACAGCACCACGGTCAATGACGACGGCAGCTGGAACCTGACGCTGCCTGCCGCCGATCTCGCCTTACTGCCGCAGGGCGCTAACGGCCTGACCATTACCGCGATTGATGAGGCGGGCAACCGCGTGGACGAGACGCTTAACTTCAGCGTCGACACGCTGCCACCGAACCTGATTGTGGCGGAAGTCGCAGGTGGCGATGGCATTCTTAACAGCGCGGAAGTGGCAGCAGGCGTGCCGGTAAGCGGTTCAGGTGCGCTGCCGGGCGAGCTGGTAACGGTCTCGCTGAACAACGTCGTTTACAGCGCAACCGTGGATGGGCAGGGCAACTGGACGGTGGATCTGCCGCCAGCGGCGCTGCAGGCGCTGTCAGATGGCAGCAGCTATACGCTGGTGGTTACCCTGACCGACGCCAGCGGTAACATCGCGACCCAGTCGCAGACGCTGGCCGTCAGCACGCAGCCGCCGGTTGCCACCGTCACCGCACCGGGCGGGGATGGCGTTCTGACCAGCAATGAGCTCACGGAGCCGCTGGTGATCAGCGGAACCGGCACCGCGGGCGACAGTGTAGCGGTCGGGTTAAACGGTAAAACTTACGCTGCTATCGTGGACGAAAACGGTAACTGGAGTGCATCAGTTCCGATTGCCGATCTTGCCACGCTGAGCAACCAGACTTATCCGGTCACCGTGACCGTGACCGATCAGGCCGGTAACAGCAGCACGCAGGATACCAATCTGCGGGTTGCTACCGAAGCGCCTGCTCTGACTCTGAACCCTCTGGACGCTGACGGCGTAATCAACATCAGCGACGCGCAGCAGCCGCTGATTGTCAGCGGAACCGGCGACGAAGGTGACATCATTCGTGTCACGCTCAATAACCTGACCTACAGCGCTGTAGTGGTACAGGGTGGCAACTGGAGTGTAACCGTTCCGGCTGCTGACCTGGCGGGTGTGCCCAACGGTACTCAGCTGGTATCTGTCGTCGCGACGGACGCGGATGGAAATACCACTCCAGCCAGCAGTTCACTGATTTTCGCGACCACGTCGCCACTGCTGGAAGTCTCGACGCCGGGCAGTGATGGTTATATCAACATCGCTGAACACACGCAGGATCTCACCATCGACGGGCGCGGGGGGACGCAGGGCGACACGGTGGCAGTGAGTTTCAATGGCGAAACCTACTCCGCCACGGTTGACACCAATGGCACATGGAGCGTGACGGTGCCCGCCGCCATCATCAGTCAGTTGGGCGATGCACTCTACCCGGTTGACGTAGTAATCAGCGATGCTTACGGCAACAGCACGACCGTCGCCTCCAGTGTCACGGTGCTGGCGGCAACGTCACCGGCGCTGACCATTGATCCTGTGACCGGCGATAATCTGGTCGACAGTGCGGAACAGCTCACTGACATTCTGGTCACCGGTAACGTCACCGGCGTACCGGCAGGCCAGCCGGTATTACTGACCATTAACGGTCAGTCTTACGACGGCGTAGTGCAGGCGAACGGAAGCTGGAGTGTGACCCTGCCCGCCGGATCGCTGGGTGCCGCGGGCGAGAAAACCTTTACCGTGGCGATTACCGACGTGGCCGGAAATCCGGCGCTGCCTGCCCAGGGGCAGTTCACCGTGATCACGACCAACGTACCGTCGCTGTCGATTGCCCCGATCAGTGACGACAACGCACTCAACGTGCTGGATGCGCAGAGCGATCTGATCCTCAGCGGCGGTTCCGCAAACCTGCCAGCGAACAGCCCGATCAGCGTGACGCTGGTGCCCGGCGGCACCCTTTACAGCACTACAACCGATGAAAACGGTAGCTGGACTCTGACCGTGCCAGCCGCCGACCTGGCGAACCTGGCGCAGGGTAACACCACCGTTACCGTCACCTCAGGGGATGTACAGACCAGCCAGACGCTGCTGGTGGCAACGACGCCGCTGGCAGAACCCCAAATCAACACGCCTTTCACTGACGGCATTCTCAACACTGAGGAAGCAAGCACAGCGCAGACGCTGACCGGCTCCGTCCAGCCAGGCCAGGCCGTCAGCGTGACCCTGGGGGGCATCAGCTATCCGGCAACGGTAGCGGCAAATGGTGACTGGAGCGTCACGCTGCCGCCAGATGCGCTACAGGCCCTGGCGCAGGGCAGCAATCCCGTTACCGTGACGGTGAGCGATGTCGCGGGTAACAGCACCAGCATCAGTGAACCGCTGACGGTGGATACCGGGGTACCGGCGCTGACCGTTAATCCGATTGCCACCGATGGCATTATCAATGCGGCTGAAACAGCCAGCGATCTGACCGTCAGCGGCACCGTCGCCCCGGGCAGCAGCGTCAGCCTTGTGCTGAATGGTGAGACCTACAGCGCCACGGTCGCCGCGAATGGTAGCTGGACCGCCACCGTACCCGCTGCCGATCTGCAACAGCTGACTGATGGCCGTTACGATCTCAACGTGAGCGTTACCAGCGTCAGTGGCAACGTTGCCACCACGCCATTGCCGGTCACCGTGGATACCACCGCACCCGACTTCAGCATTAATGCGCCCGCTGGCGATGGCGTGCTGAACATTGCGGAGCAGGCTGCTGGTTTCAGCTTCAGCGGCGCAGGCAGTGAAGGTGACCGCGTCAGCGTGACGCTGAATGGCGTCACCTACACCGGCACGGTTGATGCGGACGGAAACTGGGGGCTGGCCGTACCGCCTGCTGCGCTTGCCGGTCTGACCAACGGCACCAGCTATCCGGTGGTGGTCACCGTCACCGACGCGGCTGGCAACAGCAGCAGCCAGAACAGTGCGCTGACGGTTGCCACCACGCCGCCTCCGCTGGTGGTTGCGCCGGTCAGCGGGGACAACGCGCTGAACACCGCTGAACTGGCGGAGCCGCTGGTCGTCAGCGGCAGCGGTCAGAACGGCGACATTGTCACGGTCCAGCTCAATGACCAACTCTATAGCACCACCGTCGGCGTGAATGGGCAGTGGACGCTGCAAATCGATGCTAATGATCTGGCGGCGCTGCCTCCGGGCACGAATCCGCTGACAGTTACCGAAATCAATGCTAACGGCAACCAGAGCAGCCAGGTGGTTGATCTGAATGTGGCAACCTCGCCGGACGTGCAGCCTGTGCTGACCGTCGATAGCAGCACCTTTGCCGGTGACGGTATCGTCATGGCCGCCGAACAGTTACAGCCGGTTACGGTGCGCGGCAGCAGCAGTAACGTCGAGGCGGGCCAGCAGGTCGTCATCACCCTGAACGGCACGGACTACAGCGGTGTGGTCGGGGCCAGCGGCAACTGGAGCATTACGCTGCCTGCGGGCGCACTGGCGGAACTGGGCGAGGGCAGCCAGACGCTGAACGTCAGCGTGATCAACGCCGTTGGCAATACCGCCACCAGCCCGCTTAACTTCACTGTGGACAACACGCTGCCATCGATCGCGCTGGCACCGATCGGCGACGACAACTACCTCAATGCCCAGGAGCTGGGCGGTGCCGTCGTGGTCAGCGGCAGCACCAGCGGCCTGCCTGAGGGCAGCATTATTACCGTGCTTGCCAACGGCACCACAGCCAGCACCAGCGTGGCGGCCGATGGAAGCTGGAGCCTGACCTTACCGGCTGGCACCTTTAACGGCGCAGCCGATGGCCCGCAGACGATTACCGCTACGGCCACCGACGGCAGCGGACAACAGCTTGCCACCAGCGACGCTACCCTGACGGTGGTGGCCAGTGCACTGCCGGTGGCCACCCCTGGCGTGGCCTTTGATGACGGTATTCTCAACGGCGACGAAGCCGTCAGCGGCGGCGTGATCACCGGTAACACCGGCGTACCTGGCGACGGCCAGACGGTTATCGTCACGCTGGGCGGCACTAACTACAGCGGCACGGTCGACGCAGCGGGTAACTGGCAGGTCGCGGTTCCGCCAGCGGCGCTCTCTGCGCTGCCACAGGGCACCACGCCTTACACCGTGGTGGTCAGTGATGTGGCAGGCAACAGCAGCCAGGCTGACGGCAGCCTGGTGGTGGATACCCTGCCACCGGTGCTGAACTTCATCACCCCCTCCGATGGCATTATCAATGCCGCTGAGAGTCAGCAGCCGCTGACGCTGACCGGCAGCAGTGAAGCCAATGCGCTGATTGTGGCCAGCTTCAACGGCATCAGCCTGAGCACCACCGCAGACGTCAACGGTAACTGGTCGCTGGATCTGCCCGCCACGGTTTATACCGGGCTGGGCAACGGCACCTATCCTCTGACCGTGACCGCCAGCGACGCAGCAGGCAATGCCACCACCACCAGCCGCGATCTGGCGCTGAAAGTGGAGGCGGGCACGCTGCCGACCCTGACGCTGGATGCCTTTGCCGGTAACAATGTGGTCGATGGTGCGGAACGCCTCACCGATCAACGTCTGACCGGCACCACCACCAACGTCGAAGCGGGCCAGCTGGTCACCGTCACCCTTGATGGCACGGTCTACAGCGCCGCCGTGCAGGCGAGCGGAGCATGGAGCCTGATCGTGCCAGCCGGTGCGCTGGCGGCAATTGCGGATGGCAGCGCCAGTTTCACCGTGGCGGTCAGCGACGTGGCGGGCAACACCACCACCACTAATCTCACCTTTGACGTTAATAGCAACGCGTCTGGCCTGGCGATGGATGCCATCAGTCAGGACAACTACCTGAATGCGCAGGAACTGGGTCAGCCGCTGATTGTTACCGGCACCTCAGCGAATGTGCCTGAAGGCAGTCTGGTCACGCTGCTGTTTAACAACATCAGCTACACCGCGCAGGTCTCGGCCAGTGGTCGCTGGAGCGTGATCGTTCCGGCTGAGTCACTGACGGCACTCGCCGACGGGCCTTACACCGTCACGGTCACCGCGACGGACAGCGGCGGGGCGACCCTCAGCAGCGAAGCCGCGCTCAGCGTGCTGGCGACGCTGCCAGCACCGCAGATCGTCTCTGCTTTTGGCGATGGTCTGCTTAACAGCAGCGAAATCACCACGCCACAAACCCTGAGCGGCACCACAGGTGTGACAGGTGACGGCCAGACGGTGAGCGTGGTTCTCAACGGCGTGACCTACAACGGCACGGTCGACAGCAATGGCAACTGGCAGGTCAGCGTGCCTGCCTCTGCGCTGGCCGATCTGCCGGAGGAGACGCTTAACTACACCGTTAACGTGCAGGATGCAGCGGGTAACACCGGCAGCAGCCAGGGCAGCGTCACGGTCGATCTGACGCCACCAACCCTGTCGCTTGATCCGGTTGCGGGCGATAACAGCGTCAATATCGCCGAAAGCACCGCGCCGATTGTGCTCAGCGGCAGCAGTAATGCCGAAGCCGGTCAGCAGGTCACCCTTACCCTTAACAACCAGATCTGGACCACCACCGTGACCCAGGATGGCGACTGGAGCCTGACGCTGCCTGCGGGTGCCCTGGCAGGGATTCCGGCCGGTGCATATACCCTGACCGTGACGGTCAGTGATGCGGCGGGCAATCCGGTTACTGAAACGCGTGAAATCACCGTTGCAACCGGTGCCCTGTCGGTCAGCATTAATACGCCGTTTGGCGATGGCTACCTTAGCCAGGCTGAAACGGCGGTCAGTCAGACGCTGAGCGGCAGCACCGGCGTCGCGGGCGAGGGCCAGACCGTCAGCGTGACGCTGGGCGATAATGACTACACTGCCGCAGTCGATGCGCAGGGCAACTGGACGCTGACCTTAACGCCAGCACAGGTGCAGGCACTGGCTGAGGGCGTGACGACCCTGGTGGTCAATGCCAGTGATGCCGCCGGTAACAGCGGTTCGCTGACCAGCGCCGTCACGGTCGATCTCACCCCGCCTGCGTTGAATATCAACCCCATCAGCGGCGACAACGTTATCAATTCTGTAGAGGTATTACAGGCGGTTGCTATCAGCGGAACAGCCTCAGTTGCGGATGCCGGACAAACGGTCACGGTCAGTTTCCAGAATACCGATTACACCACCCGGGTACTCTCTGATGGCACGTGGCAGGTGACCCTGCCTGCCGCTGTCGTGCAGGGGCTGGCGGATGGCAGCTATCCGGTCGATGTGACGATCAGAGATGCGGCGGGTAACCTGACCACGGCGACCCAGACGCTGACGCGTGATGCGGACAGCCTGAATCTGCCGACCCTGGCCATTGGGACAATCAGTGATGATAACTTCCTTAACCAGGCAGAGTCGCTGCAGGATCTGAGCATCGGAGGCACCAGCACCAATCTGGTGGAAGGCCAGCTGGTAACGGTAACGCTGAACGCCATTCAGTACAGCGGCACGGTGGCCGCAGATGGCAGTTGGACCGTGACCGTGCCGGCCGCCGATCTGGGCAATCTGCCGGATGGCGATCAGCTGCTGGTCGTCGTCTCAGCGGATACCTCTGGCAACCCGGCCAGTGCCAGCGCCAGTCTGGTCGTGCTGGCCAGCGCGCTGGTTCAGCCAACGCTGACCCTGAACGTGGTGGCAGGCGATGATGTGATCAATGCTACTGAGGCCGCTGCGGATGTCGCGGTCAGCGGTGGCAGCACCCTGCTGGCGGCAGGAACGCCGGTAACCGTGTCGTTTAACGGTACTGATTACAGCACCACGATTGATGCTGACGGCAACTGGACGGTGACGGTACCGTCTGCAGCCTTCATCAACGTTGCGCCGGGCAGCACGCAGACCTTTACCGTCACCGCCAGTGATGTCGCCGGTAACCCGGCGGTCGCCACGCAGGAGGTAAGCTTCAGTACCACACCGCCTGTGCTGACGGATATTACGGTCAATGCGGGTGACACGCTAAACCTGGCGGAGTCGCTGCAGGATCTCACTATCAACGGCACCACCACGGGCGCACTGCCGGTGACGGTGACGCTGAATAACGTCAGCTATACCACCACGGCGGATGCGGACGGGAACTGGACCCTCACCATTCCCACAGCCGATGTGCAGCAGCTGGCAGATGGCCCTAACGCCATCACCGTGTCGGTCACTGACGCGGCGGGCAATGTCACTACCGACACCACCACCATACTGGATGTGGCGTTTAATACCCTGCCAGCGCTGACTCTGAACACGCCGTTTGGCGACGCGCTGGTCAGTGCAGCAGATGCCGCCGCGCCATTAACGCTGAGTGGTGACAGCACTAATCTGCCGGAAGGCAGCGTAGTGAATATTACCGTCGGCACACAGACTTTCAGCACCACGACCGATGCCAGCGGCAACTGGACGCTGAACCTGGCAGCGGGCGCACTGACGGGCCTGGACGATGGACTGACACTGGTGGTGGTCACCGCCACGGATGCGGCAGGAAATCCGGCGCAGGTTACCGCAGGCGTTGAAATCCTGCAGGCCCCGCCGGTTTCCGCCAACTTTGCTGCAACACAGTTCGGCGATAACGTGATTAACATCAGTGAAGCGGGTTCCGTTCAGCTGGTCACAGGCACGTCTAATCCTGTTGCGGGCCAGACCCTCAGCGTCACAGTCGGCGATGACAACATCCCGCTGTCGGTGACGGTCGATGCCAGTGGCAACTGGACAGCCAGCCTGACGCCGGAGGTGATCGCCAGCCTGGGTGCCGGTGAACACACGCTGACCCTCACCACCACGGATCGGGCCGGTAACAGCATCACAGAGACGCAGACCTTTGTCTCAGCGATTACCCCGATTGCTGCGCCAACGCTGGATACGCCATTTACGGATGGCCGTCTTAACGCGGCGGAAGCGGCAACGGACGGTATCCTGACCGGTACGGTCAACAGTGCTGATCCGGCCTCGGTGGCGGTGACTATCAATGGCACCGTCTATGCCGCGACGCTCACTGCTGGCGGTGCAGGCTGGTCACTGACTCTGCCGCCTGCCGTATTGCAGTCACTGCCGGATGGCAACCTGCCGGTCAGCGTGACCGTCACCGACGTGAACGGCAACATCGGCACCACCAGTGGTTCGCTGCTGGTCGCTGTCAATACGCTGCCGGATGTCACGCTGATCCTGCCGTTTGGTGACGGTGCGCTGAACGCCACCGAAGCGGGAACAGAGCAAATCCTCAGTGGCACCACCGGCATTACCGGTGCAGGACAGACGGTATCGGTGCTGATCGCCGGCTTTAACGGCGACCAGCCGCTGGCCGCCACGGTGCAGAACGATGGCAGCTGGTCGCTGGCCCTGTCGCCAGCGCAGTTAGCCACCTTCACCAGCGGTACGCATACCATTACCGTGACCGCTACCGACATTGCGGGTAACAGTGACGTGACGGCCCTGAGTGTGGTAACCGAAGTGGCTGTGCCGGTGCCGGCCTTCACGCCTGGCGCGTTTGGCGGCGATAACGTCCTGAACATCAGTGAAGCCGCGGCAGGGGTCACCCTGACCGGCACCACCGGCAGCGTGGGGGATAATCAGGCGGTCAGCATTACTGTTGATCTCAATGGCAGCCTCTATTCCGGCACGGTGGATGGCAACGGTAACTGGACCGTTGACCTTCCTGGTAACGCGCTGAGTTCTCTGGGTAACGGGACGCAAATCCTGACGGTTAACGTCGTGGATGCGGCGGGTAACAGCGCATCGGCGCAGCTGCCGTTCACCACCGATCTCAGCGCGCCGCAGCCTGGGGTCAATCCGCAATTCCTCGGTGATTATGTGAATAGCAGCGATGTTGCCGCAGGGATTACGCTGAGCGGTACCACCGGTGAGGCGGGCGCAAATCAGGCGGTGCAGCTGACACTGGGCGGCAACACTTACAGCGCCACAGTGGATGCGAATGGTAACTGGACGGTGCCGCTGACCCAGGCGCAGCTTTCAGCGCTGCCGGATGCTACCTATCCGGTCACCGTGACGGCCACCGATGCGGCAGGCAACAGCACGACGATTAACAGCTCACTGGTACTCGACACCACGCCACCGGTACTGACCACTAACGCCTTTGCCGGCGACAATGCACTGAACTACGCCGAGAGCATTCAGCCGCAGATCCTTAGCGGCACGGCAACGGGCGCAGAGACGGGTGCCGTGGTCACGGTCTCGCTGAATGCCACGACCCTCGGCACCGCCGTGGTTGACGGTAACGGCAACTGGAGCGTGACGCTGACGCCAGAGCAGATGGCCACCTTTGGCGCATCCACAACCCTGGCGCTGGCAGTGACTGACCTGGCAGGTAACACAGCCAATGATGAGGTTGTGCTTGCGGTTAACCTGACGCCACCGCCAGGCCCGCTGGTGACGCTGGGCACGGTTTCGGGCGACAACATCATCAGCACCCAGGATGTCGCGGGTGGCGTCGTCCTGAGCGGCACCTCGGCTAACCTTGGTGCAGGCGGGGTGGTGACGGTGTTGATCAACGGTCAGACCTACGCCACCACGCTGGATGGGTCAGGCAACTGGTCAACGGCTGCGTTGCCGGTCAGCGCCTTTGGCAATGCGGACGGCAGCGTCGCCATCACGGTGAATGCCACCGACGGCACGACTCCTGTCACCGTCAGCGGTAACGTGCTGATTGATCTGACGCCACCGGCCCTGACGATCAATGCCTTTGCGGGTGACAACCAGGTCAATGGTAATGAAAGCGCTACCAGCCAGACCATCAGCGGCACCGCCGATGTCGGTGAAGCAGGCCGTACGGTGGTTGTGACCTTCAATAACCAGACGTACAGCGCAGTAGTGCAGAGTAACGGCAGCTGGTCCACCACCGTTCCTGCCAGCGCGATGCAGGCCCTGACCGATGGCAGTACGCCGGTGATCACCGCGCAGTTGTCAGATGTCGCCGGTAACGTGACAACTGCGACACAGCAGGTGACGGTGGATACCGCCGCGCCGCTGGTCCAGGTTGACGCGCTGGCGGGCGATAACGTGCTTAACGCCGCTGATCTGGCCGTCAGTCAGGTACTGACCGGCAGCGCGCAGGGCGCAGAAGGCCAGACCATCGGCCTCTACCTGGGCGATGCCGCGCCGATCGCTACCGCAACGGTGGGTGCAGATGGTCGCTGGAGCATTGATCTTGCACCGAATGTCCTGTCGGGTCTCACTGACGGCGCGCTGGTGTTTGGCGTGCGGGTCAATGACAGTGCAGGAAATCAGACCGACGCGACGCTGACGGTCAACAAAGTGGTTAACAGTGCGCTGACGCTGGTGGTTGATTCGGTATTCGGCGACGGCACGCTCAGTGCGCTGGATACCACGGTGGCGCAGACCATCTCCGGAACTGCGACGTCGGCTGGTGTCGGGGCCACGGTATCGGTGGTGCTGGGCGGCGCCACGCTCTCTGCTTCTGTGGGTCAGGATGGCAAATGGGCCATCGTGGTGCCACCTGCGGTGCTGGATCTGGTCACCGACGGCAATCTTGCGGTTAACGTTACCCTGACCGATGCGGCGGGCAACACCCGCACCGTGGGTGAAACCGTGACGGCGATTGTCGATGCGGTGCCGGTGGTGGGCGCCCTCACCGGACTGTTTGGCGGCGATAACCTGCTGAACATTGCGGAAGCGGCAGCCGGACAGCTGGTGGGTGGCGTAATCAGTAACGCGGCGGCAGGTTCCCAGGTGACGGTGACCTTCGGCAGTAAAACTTACAACACCACCGTACAGGCGGGCGGAGCATGGAGCGTTAGCCTGCCGGGCAGCGATCTCACCTCACTGCTGGATGGCAATCTGACGCTGGGCGTCAGCGTCCGGGATGCGGCGGGTAACGTCGCCTCGAATAGCGCGACGATCGGCATCTTTACCCAGACACCATCCATTTCCCTGACCTCTCTGTTTGGCGATGGCGTGCTGAATCTGGCTGATATCGCCACCGGCCAGGTGATCAGCGGGGTGGTGAACAACGTTGCGCAGGGCAGTGTGGTGACGCTTTCGGTGGGCAACAGCCAGCTGACCGCGACCGTGGGTGCGGGCGGTGCCTTCAGCGCTACGGTGACGCCGGATATTCTGGGCACCCTGGCGCAGGGCAACCTGACGGTGGGGGCGTCGGTAACGGATGCAGCGGGCAACACCGCCAGCACCAGCGCCGGTATCCGTGTCGATACGCTGCTGCCAACCATCACGGTAAATCCGCTTTTCGGTGACGGTCTGCTGAACGTGGCAGATGCGCTGGTTACACAGGTGATTGGCGGCGTCGTCGGCGGTGCAGAAGCGGGATCGCGTGTCGTCGTATCGGTGGGTTCTCAGCAGTTTGTAACGGCAACTGATGCCAGCGGCAACTTTAACGTCTCGCTGACGCCTGCGCTGCTGCAGGGCATTGCGGATGGCAATCTCACCGTCGGCGTCAGCGTCACTGACAGCGCCGGTAACACCAGCAGCACCACCGCCGGCGCGCTGGTGGGTATTCACAATCTGCCGAAGGTTACGCTCAATCCGTTGTTTGGTGACGGCGTGCTGAACCTGGCGGAATCGCTGGTGAGCCAGACTATCAGCGGCACGGTCTCCGGCGTGGCAGCGGGCAGCAGCGTCAGGCTGGCCATTGGCAACACAACGGCCACTGCGCTGGTCAACGCCGATGGCACGTTCTCCACCACCGTTTCGCCAGCCGTGCTCTCGACGCTGCTGAACGGTAACTTTACTGTCAGCGCGGCGGTCACTGACCTGGTCGGCAACGTCAGCAGCACCAGCGCAGGCGTGTCACTGGGACTGGTGCAGCCAACCCTGACGGTGAATACGGTATTCGGCGACGGGGTGCTGAGCGCAGCCGATCTGGCCTCGAACCAGACCCTGAGCGGGACCTCCAGCCTGTCAGCCGGCTCTACTGTCAGCGCCACGCTGAACGGCCTGACCTACACCACCAAAGTGGTAAGTGGCGGTAACTGGAGCATCAGCGTTCCGAAAGCGGATCTTGCCGCAATCACTGACGGCAGTAAAACCGTGACGGTGACCGGCACCGATGCCTACGGAAACGTGGCGAACAGCAGTGGAACACTGAGCGTTATCAGTCAGTCGACGCCTGTGGTCGCCATTACCTCACTGTTTGGTGACAATGCCCTCAGTGCAGCCGATGTCAAAACCGCGCAGACTATTTCAGGCACCGCCAGTAACGCCGAAGGATCGGTGGTACGCGTTACGCTGGGTGGCCAGACTTACAGCACCACGGTGAGCAGCAACGGCAACTGGAGTCTCTCTGTGCCAGCGGCTAACTTCGCTGCGATTGCGGATGGTCTGCAGACCGTGACGGCCAGCGTCATCAACGGCGCAGGCACCAACGGCGCCACCTCGGCGTCGCTGGGTGTGGTGAGTCACACTACGCCGACCGTCACTGTGAACAGTTTCTTTGGTGGCGATGGTTATCTCAATATTGCGGAAGCCAATACGGCTGAAACCATCAGAGGAACCAGCACCAACGCGGCGGGCGGCACCGTAACGGTTAACGTGGCAGGTAATGTCCTTACCACGCCCATTGGCGCGAATGGGGCATGGAGCATCAGCGTGCCGTCAGCGACGCTGAAAGGGATCGCAGATGGCAGCCATCCGCTGACCGTCACGGTGACGGATATTGGAGGTAATACCGCGACCAGCACCAGCAGCTTTACTGCGCTGTCCCATAATCAGCCGCTGGTCGGGGTTGATCCGGTGCTCAGCATCGTTGGTTCTCTGCTTACCGGCCTGGTCGTGCAGGGGGGATCGCTGAATGCATCTCAGGGATCGAAAGTCAGCGTGACGCTGCTGCTCTCCAACGGCAGCAACGGACCGACGCTGAATACCACCACCGATGCCCTGGGGCGTTACGCGGTTAACTTCTCACCGTCACTGCTGTCGGTGGGTGGCCTGCTACTGTCGCTGAACACGCTGGCAAAAGTCTCCATCACTGACGTGGCCGGTAACAGCTATACCACTACCAATACCCTGTTGCTGGGTTCGGTGCTGCCGGTAACGCTGGCGGCCACCGAGTCGGTGGCACTTTTCTCGGTGGCGGATGACAGCGCCACCGTCGCCAGTGCCAGCGTGGAAACGCAGCATAACAGCAGCACCAGCAGCGACGATAACAGCGCCCATGTAGCCGTGGCCTCGACGCTGATTACCGATGCGGATACGGTGACGCCGGTCAGCAGCAGTGAAACCGTGGTGGCCAGTGACACCGCTGTGGCGGCGGCACCGGCAGAGGAGGTGGGTTACACCATTGGCGGCGTCGTGATTACGCTGGCCGATGGCAGTACGGCAGAGGGCGCTTCGGTGACCGGCAGCAGCGGGGCGGATACCGTGACGGTCAGCGACCTTAACTTTACCCATATTGATGGCGGCGCAGGCACCGATACACTGGTGCTGAATGGTGAATATCTCAATCTGGATCTCACCGCGCTGGGCCTGAAAGTTGAACACATTGAAGTGCTCGATTTGGGTAAAACCGGCACCAACTCTGTGAAACTCGATCTCAATGAGGCACTTAATATTACGGACAAACAGAGTGATGATTTGCTGATCAAAGGCGCAGATGGCAGTCAGGTCACACTGGCGAACAGCAACGGCGGTATCTGGGAAGTGACCGGCGAGCGCACGGTGGAAGGCAGAGTCTTTGAGATCTACCACAACTCGGCGCTGAGCAGTGAGAACACCCTGGGTGATGTGCTGGTGCAGCAGAACCTGCAGGTCCACGTGGCGTAGTCACAGCAACGTCTGTCAGGTCGTTATGAGAAGCGGGTGCGGAAGCACCCGCTTTTTTTGTTTTAGTCACGTAATAATTTCACTTTCCAGATTATCGCCACTATTCATTAGCAGAATGAAAGATTAGGGTAAGCGCAGCAAACGGCGTGACGCCGTAAATCAGCATTCTGGCTCCATTTGTCGCTTTTATCAGCGTCTTCTTTCATCATCCCTGTTACCTGCGGGTAATCAGTTCCGACCAGCGGAAACGGGCAGCGTCAGCTGGCCCACTACCCATCGTCAGTCTTAACGTCCGGTTTATCCGGGCGTTTTGGTCTGCGTTTCTGTTCTGAACTGAGGTTACCTATGTCAACACGCGATACGCTTCGTTCCGTCCGGTTCGAATCCATTTTCCAGACGGCGGTGAGCGACTTTGCCGTCGCCGACAGCGCGCTGCCCGCCATTGCGCCAGTCGCAACGCAGAGTCTTAATATGCCCGTCACCCCTCTCTCTGCGGAGTCTCCGCATAGCAGTCCGCTCAACTACAGTGCCCTGGCGGTCAGCGCGGTTGAGAGTACGCCACCCGCTGCACTGCGCCCCTATGAACCGATTGCCAGAGATGGCGTCATTGCCGCCTGGGAGGCGCAAAAGCCGGTGCATCTGCGCGGCCGGGCTGAAGGCGAAGCGGGCTCAACGGTCACGCTGACGTTTAACGACCAGAGCTGGTACAGCACCGTTAACAAGTGGGGCTACTGGAACGCCTCCATGCCGGCTGATGCCCTGAAAGGCGTGCCGGATGGCAATCATAGCCTGGCGCTGACCATTACCGATAAAGCGGGCCACAGCACCACGACCGACGTCGATTTTGGTCTCTATGTTGATCGCACCATCAAACCGACCCTGACAGTAGACACGGTCAGTGGCGACAACGCGGTAAATATTGCTGAGAGCATTTACGGCGTTGAAATCAGCGGCAGCGCAACACACCTGCCGGCGGGGTCATTGCTGAAATTAACCCTGGGCACGCAGACCACCACTGCCCACATGGAAAGCGACGGCAAGTGGTATGGCACTTTCCAGGAAAGCGATATGCAGGCGCTGCAGGATGGCGTCTACAGCCTCAAAGTGACGGCGACCGATCCGAATGGAAAAACAGTAACCGACTATCACGACCTGACGCTGATTACCCACCTGAGCAGCCTGCCAAAAATTACCTTTGATAAGGTCACGTCGGACGACGTGATTAATCTGGCGGAAACCCAGCAGGATCTGCTGCTGAGCGGCACGCTCTCTAGCGTGATGCCGGGTCACCGGCTGGTGATCACCGGGGCCAACCAGAAAGATTATGCTGCCACAATAGGCGAGGATGGCCACTGGCAGGTGGTGATCCCGGCGGCGGATGTGCACGACTTTATTAATATTGGCGAGATCCGCGCCTGGTCGATCGACGGGGCCAATAACTACACGGATGCCACGCATGAGCTGAATATCCACACCGGCTTTATTCCGATTTACACCGAAATGGATCTGGGCGATGACATGACGCTTAACTATCAGGAGGCGCAGCACGATCTGAGCTTCTACGTTGAGGGCTGCAACACGCTGGAGATCAACGGCAAAACCTACCAGCCCGATGCGCAGGGCATGGTGACGCTCACCTCCGGCGAGCTGATGGCGCTGCCGGATGGCCCGGTCGCTGCCACCTTCTATCGCCACGATGAGTATGGCAATAGCGATACTCAGAACCGGGACGCCCTCTTTACCGTGGCCGTGCATCAGCGGCCAACTCTGACGCTGGACGCCGCCTTTGATGACAACAAAATTGATGCCGCCGATGTGAACAGCTGGCATCTGATCCAGGGCAGCTCCAGCCATCTGCAACCGGGCAGCCTGGTAGAATTAACGCTGGGCGATCAGCATTACAGCGCCAGCGTAAAAGCGGATGGTGGCTGGGCGCTGACCATTCTGGCCGGACAGCTGGCACCGCTGGATGATGGTGAGTACCAGATGACGGTCAGCGGCAAAGACAGCGCCGGTAATCTGGCTACGGCCAGCCAGACGGTGCAGGTGGCATCGCATACCGAAACGGCCAGCCTGATGGCGGATCAGACGGTGGATAACCTGCTGGAAACCGTCACGCTGACCCAGCAGGCGGAGACCGCGCACGTGGCGCACGCCTCCACGGCTTCTGCCGTACCGCAGGAGAGTCATCTCTTCTCCGATGTTTCTTACACCCTTGCCGATCATCTGTTGCAGCATCCTGCGGCACAGCCGATAGTCTGACGCCAACACATTAGTAAAATCACTGCCTTCCGGACAGGTCTGTTAAGGCTGTCTGGATTGGTATGAATTCCTTTGTTGGTTGTTTTTCGTCCATAAAGGAGAAATATTAAAGAATTCATCTGTTTTTAGCAGGAATAAGCGCGGGATATGATCTAATAATGTTAAAGGTCGTTTAGCGTCCCGCCTGCGAACCATAAATAAAATAACGCAATAAAACGGTCTGGCTCTGAGATACATCCCTTTTTGCTCGCTTTGTTCACCAGGAAAAACACCATGATGATAAGAACCCCTGCTGGTATGGATAATGAACAAAGCGCGATTAACTTTTTTGTTGTGCGCCCTGAGTGGCGTGGCAGTGCCCGCGGCCTTTGCCGCACCGTTACCGAAAGCCGAATTTAACTGGCGCGCCGCGCCAACCGAAGAACAGATTGCCAGCTTAACGCTGCGCGACGCCATTCTCCGGGCCTTTGCCCGCAATCCGAAAATCTCGGAAGCGGCGGCACAGATCCACGTCGGTGAGGGGGATCTGGATGCCGCCCGCAGCGCCTGGTATCCGCAGATCTCACTGCAGGGTGCCGCGGGACGCTCTCACCAGACCGACTCAGCCGGCAGTCTGAACAATAATGGCTCCGGCGGTATCACGCTCAGTCAGCTGCTTTACGACTTTGGCCGCACCGGCAGCGCCATTGATGAACAGCATGCCCTGTCAGAGGCTTATCGTTTCGGCCTGTTCGATTCGATGACGACCGTGGCGGAAGATACGCTGCAGGCCTACCTCGAAGTCAAACGCTACCAGGCACTGTCTGAAACGGCGCACACCAATATCGCCTCGCTGCAGCGGGTACGGGATATCGCAAAACTGCGTGCCGATGCCGGACTCAATTCCCAGTCAGATGTTTTGCAGGCGGAAACCCGCATCGCCGCGATGCAGGCCACGCTGGAGCAATATCGCGCCCAGCTGCGTTCTGCCACCGCGCAGCTGACCGTGCTGACCGGTGTCGTGCCCGCCACGCTGCCCGAACTGCCCCAGGCGTTGCTGAAACAGCAGATCACCCTCGACAAAATTGCCTATGAA
Source organism: Pantoea sp. S62 (assembly GCF_016658625.1). Taxonomy (NCBI): domain Bacteria; kingdom Pseudomonadati; phylum Pseudomonadota; class Gammaproteobacteria; order Enterobacterales; family Erwiniaceae; genus Pantoea; species Pantoea sp. S62. The sequence continues at coordinate 20,144 of NZ_JACVVI010000009.1, forward strand.
AGCAGCGCCGCAGTACGCAGCGCGCAGTCTAAACAGGAAGCCGCCCGTGAGCGGGTGCGCCAGGCTCAGTCCGGGCACTGGCCGACCATCAAAGTGCAGGCAGGCCGGACCCGCTATGAAAACGATCGTTCGTCTTACTGGGATGATGAAGTGCAGCTGCAGGTGGAAGCGCCGCTTTATCAGGGCGGCATGGTGAATGCCAAAACTGAGTCAGCGGAGGGCGATCGCGAAGCGGCACAGGCTGCGGTGCAGCAGGCCAAACTTGCCATCAATCAGAACGCCTCGACTGCCTATGCCGACATGATCGGGGCACAGCAGCGGCAGGCCGCCGGAGAAGTGCAGCTGGCCAGCGCCGACCATACCCGTAATGTCTACGCCGATGAATATCGTCTGAGTAAGCGCAGCCTGAACGACCTGCTGAGCGTGGAACAGGATGTGTTTCAGGCCGACAGCTCACGTATCACCGCGCTTTACGATGGCTGGGACGCCACCGTGCGCTATGCCGCCGCGGTAGACAATCTGCTCGATATCATGGGTATCGATCGCCAGCAAAGCAGCGGCGATCTCCTTCCTTCGCTGCAATAGCGATAAGGCATAAATAATGAGTACTTCAACCCTGAATACCGATAACTGGATTGCCGCCATGCTGCGCGTCGCCGCGCGATTCGGTAAACCTGCCGATGGCAAAACCCTGCGTCAGCAGATGCGCTGGTTTGAACATCTGCCGGTGTCACAGCAGCTGGATCGGCTTTCCGGGCTGCTCGGACTGCATCTGACCATGGTACCGCAGAACAAACTGCGCTGGCGTCAGGAGATCACCCCGGTGGTGCTGGTGCTGGAAAATGCCAGCGTGGCGGTGCTGGAGAATATCGATTCTGACGGCAGCGCACGCTACTGGCTCAGTGAAGGCGGCGATGTGGTGCGCGAAAGCGCCTTATCGGAACTGCTGACGCGCGCTCAGGGCGATGTCGGCGTGATTGGCGTGGCGGCGCGTGGCCGGGATGCGCGTATCGACGAATTTGTTCAGCCCTATGAGCCGCACTGGTTCTGGAAAAACTTTCGTGGCATGGGTCGCCGTATTACCGAGATCTCGCTGGCCTCGGTGATCAGCAATGTGCTGGCGCTGGCCGGTATTCTCTTTTCGATGCAGGTCTACGATAGGGTGATTCCGGCGCAGTCGCAGTCCACGCTGTGGGTACTGTTTGTCGGGGTGCTGATCGCCGCAGCCATTGAGTATGTGATCCGGCTGATGCGAACTCAGGTGTCAGACTTAATGGGCAAACGCATCGACCTCAAAGTCTCCGCCATGCTGTTTGCCCGGGCGATGAGCATCCGTAATGAGGCGCGGCCAAAATCGACCGGCTCCTTTATTTCGCAGTTGCGTGAGATCGACCAGGTGCGTGAGTTGCTGACTTCAACCACGGTGGGTGCAGCAGCCGATCTGCCGTTTGTCATCCTGTTCCTGTTTATCATGTCGTTTGTGGGCGGCTGGCTGGTGCTGATCCCGCTGGCGGCAATCCCGCTGATCGTTATTCCCGGCCTGCTGGTGCAGATCCCGATGGCGCGGCTGGCCAAAGAGGGGCTGCGCGAGGGCGCGCTGCGCAATGCGGTGCTGGTGGAAACCATCGAAGGGATTGAGGATATCAAGGCGCTGCAGGCAGAACCCTATTTCCAGCGTCAGTGGGAACAGACCCACGAAGTCAGCGCTTCAATCAGCAATCAGCAGCGGTTATGGGGCGCACGCCTTACCGGCTGGGCATCGACCGTGCAGCAGCTCACTTATGCCGGAATGCTAGTGTTTGGTGTCTATCTGGTGCTCGATTCGCAAATCACCACCGGTACGCTGGTTGCCTGTAGCCTGCTCTCATCCCGCACCATCGCCCCATTAATGCAGCTGACCATGGTTTTCTCACGCTGGCAGCACGCCAAAATGGCGATGAAAGGGCTAGATGAGCTGCTGAAAAAGCCGCTCGATCAGCCTGAAGCCGCCACGCTGGCGCACTGTCCGACGCTTACCGGCCAGTACGATCTGCGCAATGTCCATTACAGCTATGACGAAGAGAATGAAAAAAATGTGCTCCACGTGCAGCAGCTGCAGATCAAGCCCGGCGAGAAGATTGCCATTCTGGGCAAAGTCGGGGCAGGGAAGTCGACGCTCCTGAAGATCCTGGCCGGTCAGGCGCAGGCCACTCAGGGCAAAGTCATTGTCGATGGCGTCGACATTGAGCGTATCGATCCTGTCGATTTACGCCGTCAGCTCGGCTGGCTGTCGCATGATTCCCGTCTCTTCTTTGGCACGCTGCGGCAGAACCTGATGCTGGGTAATCCCCACGCCAGCGAACAGGAGATGCTGCAGGCGCTGCGCATCAGCGGCGCGCTGTCGCTGGTCCAGCAGGATGCCGCCAGTCTGGATCGTATTATCAATGAAGGCGGACGCGGGCTGTCAGGCGGGCAGCGTCAGATGGTGATGCTGAGCCGGATGATCCTGCGGCAGCCGCAGGTGGTGCTGCTGGATGAGCCGACTGCGGCCATGGATGAACAGCTGGAGGAACATGTGATCCGTCAGCTACAGGGCTGGATCAGTGGCCGGACGCTGGTGCTGGTGACGCATCGCCCGGCGCTGCTGAAGATGGTTGATAGGATTGTGGTGATGGATAATGGCCGGATTGTGGCCGATGGTCCGCGTGACGAGATCCTGCGCCGTGCGACGACGCCAGCGACGCCAGGGAAAGGAGATGCTGCATGAGTCTGGTTATTGTTGATAAAGATCTTGCCCGTCATGAGCGCCGGACATCGGCAATTATCTGGCTCTGCACCGCCGCGCTGGCGATTTTTCTTATATGGGCGCACTTCGCCATTCTGGATGAGGTGACCGTCGGCACAGGTAAGGTAACACCTTCCAGCCGCGCGCAGGTGATTGACAGCCTGGACGGCGGCATCGTCAAACAGCTGAATGTGCATGAGGGCGATATTGTTGAGAAAGGGCAGGTGCTGGCGACGCTCGATCCGACGCGCTTCCAGTCCAACTTCGGCGAAGCGCAGGCCAAAGTGCGCACGCTGCGTGCCTCATCCGAAAGGCTTGAGGCCGAGTTGTCGGGCACGCCGCTGACGTTCAGCGCCGAAACCCTGAAGGAGCCGAACCTGGTCACGCGCGAACGGCAGCTCTACGAATCGCGTCGTCGTAATCTCACCGAAACCATCAGTAACCTGCAGCAGTCGCTGAAACTGGTACAGGATGAACTGAGGCTAACGGAACCGCTGGTGGCTAAGGGCGCGGCAGGACAGGTCGAGGTGATTCGTTTGCGCCGTCAGGTCAGCGATCTGCGCGGTAAAATTGATGAGGCGCGTAACGACTATCTGGTGCGTGCCCATGAAGAGCAGGTGAAAAACAATGCCGAACTGGATGCACAACTGCAGGTTGCTGCGGGCAAAGAGGATCAGCTGACGCGTGCTACGCTCTACTCACCGGTACGCGGCATCGTCAAAGATATTCAGGTCACCACGGTCGGTGGCGTACTGGAGCCAGGCGGTAAGCTGATGGAAATCGTGCCGCTGGAGGATCAGCTGCTGATTGAGACGCGCATCAATCCACGTGATATCGCCTATATCCGCCCCGGTCTGGCCGCCACCGTAAAAGTGACCGCCTATGACTCTTCTATCTATGGCGACCTGCCCGGCGAAGTTGAAACGGTGTCGCCCGATACCCTGCAGGATGAGGTAAAACGCGATCAATATTACTATCGTGTTTACGTTCGTACCCAGAAAGCGGAGCTGACCAACCGTGCCGGACGAAAATTCCCGATTGTGCCGGGTATGGTGGCCAACGTGGAGATTAAAACCGGTCAGAAATCGGTCATGGACTATCTGATTAAGCCGCTGAATAAAGTCAAAGAATCGCTACGCGAGCGCTGACAATCAGCAGCATCCCCACTATCCGCCTGCTTAATTACGGTGATAAATTAACATGGCGGATATTTCATCATTCCGTGTGCAAAGCGTGCGCAATTTAACACTCTGTGTGGAAATAAGACGTAGTTAATTTAACCCGCTTAAGAAAGTTTACGTGGATATAACGGAACGGCAAATTGCAGGCAAAAAAATGCCGGACGATTTGTCCGGCGGGAAATAATAAGTTGTACATCTCATTCGGGGAGAATGAAGGTAATAATGGAATAAATGATGATAGCGGGGTCTATTCTATTACCAGATCCCGCAAAAGTTTTATCATTCAGTGCTTCAGAAAGGTCTGATGCAACCTGTTGATAACAAAGAATACCAATTGAGATTGACGATTCGTGCGCTGATTTTTATCTATCCGTGCTGGTTATTAGTTCCCCGATATTTACATTAAGAAATAACTGTTTCGACTTATGAAACACTTTTGGAAATTTAGTAGCATTTTCCTGGTGGATTATTGCCCGTTATATAACAACAATGGCCTGCCGGCTGAATTTTTAATCATTCAGTTCGCAGTGGCAAATAATAAAGGCACATAACAGAGGGTAACAAAATGAAACGTCGCGTTCTCTCCCTGGTGATCCCTGCATTGCTGGTTGCAGCAGGATCAGCAAACGCAGCTGAAATCTATAACAAAGACGGCAACAAATTAGACCTCTTCGGTAAAGTTGACGGTCTGCACTACTTCTCTGATAACGACAGCTCTGACGGCGACCAATCCTACGTTCGCTTCGGCTTCAAAGGTGAAACCGAAATCAGCAATGAGCTGACCGGTTACGGCCAGTGGGAATATCAGGCCGCGCTGAACAACGCCGAGTCTCAGGGCACTGCTGACAGCTTCACCCGTGTCGGCTTTGCCGGCGTGAAATTTGGGGATGCAGGCTCGTTCGACTACGGTCGTAACTACGGCGTAGCCTACGACATCGGCGCATGGACCGACGTGCTGCCCGAGTTTGGTGGCGATACCTATGGCGCGGATAACTTCATGTATCAGCGCGGTAACGGCATGGCGACCTACCGCAACAATAACTTCTTTGGTCTGGTGGATGGCTGGAACTTTGCAGTCCAGTATCAGGGCAAGAATGGCAACAGCAGCGAATCACCTAATGGCCGCGACGTACTGGGCCAGAACGGCGACGGCTGGGGTCTGAGCACCACCTATGATCTGGGTCAGGGCTTCGGCATTGGCGCAGCAGCTTTCCAGTCTGACCGTACCAATGATCAGAACAGCGCAACGTCAGGTATTCTTGGCCGCGGCGATAAAGCGGAAGTGTACACAGGCGGTCTGAAATATGACGCGAACAATGTCTATCTGGCAGCGATGTACTCACGTGCTTACAATGCGACCCGCTTTGGTGACAGCAGTGACGCCTCTTCAGCTTACGGGTATGCGGATAAAGCGGATAACTGGGAACTGGTTGCACAGTATCAGTTTGACTTCGGCCTGCGTCCATCCCTGGCCTATGTCACCTCACGCGGCACCGATGTTCAGAACTGGGGCAAACAGAATCTGAAAAAATATATCGATGTTGGCGCGACGTACTACTTCAACAAAAACATGTCTACCTATGTTGATTACCAGATCAACCTGCTGGACGACAACGCCTTCACCGACGCAGCCGGTATCAATACCGACGACGTGGTGGCATTGGGTCTGGTTTACCAGTTCTAAATGTTCTGAGTTGTCAGGGAGCGCAGTTACCGCTGCGCTCCTGCATCACCTTCCGGGCTGAGCGCTTCAGCCTTTTGCCACTTTGTGGGTTCTGGTGCTGTTGTTACCGACGACACAACACTACCGAATCGTGCACCTTCAAATGCCACACCTGCCAGCGTAAAGGCTGAAAAGCTCAGCCAGTGATGCCATGCTGTTGGCCACTTCTGTGAATTTTTCATTCTGCACCTCTCAGAGATAAACACTGTTTCAACAGTGCAGAATTCATGCCAGCTTTACCGCTCTCACAGCCACAGAAGGCGCGCCCGTTTTGGTACACTTGCCGCGCGCGTCAGAGAGGCATTGCCCCAATCAGGTGCAGCCAGGCCTGTTAATGGCGCGGCCGGGAAGGCGTCATATGACGATGACGACGCTGTTCGACCACTTTATAACTTCCATAAACAAACAGACCCAGGGCAATAACGAGAATCGCATAAATCATCTGTAGCTCCTTACTTTGAATTAATGTTTATCGCCTGTCGGGAGGCGGGGTCAGGATAGATGACCGGTGAATGTTCTCGTGATTCAGAAAAATATTCAACGCTATTTAAGCTAATTTACCCGAAGTTTATGCTTTGTAGCAGAGCTGAATAAAGTGTTACAAGTGAGGGAAGATGCGTTCTCAGATTAATCTGCTGTTTATAGCGATGTTGGTACTGATGTTAGCAGCCTGTGATAAGCCAGCGGCAACAACCGCACTGGTACTGGAAGGAAAAACGATGGGGACCGTCTGGCGTGTGAGCCTGGCGGGTGTAGAGAGCGAACGTAAAGCGGAGCTGCAGCAGCGCATTCAGCAGCGGCTGGACGCGGATGATGCTGAACTCTCAACCTGGAAAGCCGATTCCGTGCTATCGCGCTTCAACCAGAGCCGGGAGCTGTCACCGCAGCCGGTGAGTGAAAATATGGCGGATATTGTCATCACCTCTTTGCGAATTGGCCGCCAAACCGGCGGGGCGATGGATATCACCGTCGGGCCACTGGTTAACCTGTGGGGTTTTGGGCCGACGAAACAGCCTGGTCATACGCCGGATGCGGCACAGATCGCTGCCGCCCGGGCGCAGACCGGGTTACAGCATCTGCGGGTGGTGCAGGGTGCAGACGGGCAGTGGCTGCAGAAAGATCTGCCTGACCTTTATGTGGATCTCTCAACGGTGGGCGAGGGCTTCGCTACCGATCATCTGGCGCGGCTGATGGAGCAGCTCGGCATCAACAACTATCTGGTGTCGGTCGGGGGTGCGGTGCTGAGTCGTGGTCTGAATGCGCAGCAGCAGCCGTGGCGTGTGGCGATTCAGAAACCGACGGATCGCGAAAATGCGGTTCAGGCGCGCGTTGATCTGCAGGGACACGGTATCAGCACCTCCGGCAGTTATCGCAACTATTATGAACTGGACGGCAAGCGCATTTCTCATGTGATCGATCCCGTTACCGGACGGCCCATTGAGCATAAACTGGTCTCCGCCACGGTGATCGCCACTACGGCACTGGAAGCCGACGGTTGGGATACCGGATTGATGGTACTCGGCACTGAAAAAGCCAAAGCACTGGCGATAAAAGAGCATCTGGCGGTCTATCTGATTAGTAAGCAGGGCGATAAATTTGCCAGCTGGATGTCGCCGCAGTTTGCTGCCTTCCTGATCCCCGACAAATCCGGAGAACCCTGATGTTAGATCTTTTTAGTGAAGAGCAACCCTGGCAGGAGCCGCTGGCTGAAGGAGCTGTGATCCTGCGGCGTCGCGCGCGCGAAGAGGCAGAAGCGCTTTATCAGCAGATAATGACGATTGCGGAACAGAACCCGTTTGCCCATCGCATTACGCCCGGCGGCCATCGCATGTCGGTGGCGATGACCAACTGCGGCGATTTTGGCTGGTCGGTGGATTCACGTGGCTACAATTATCAGCAGCAGGACAACCTCAACGGACGTCAATGGCCACCCATGCCACCGCTGTTTCGTACTCTGGCAAAGCAGGCGGCATCAGAGGCAGGATTTCCTGACTTTAATCCGGATGCCTGCCTGCTTAATCGCTATGAACCGGGCGCGAAGCTGACGCTGCATCAGGATAAAGATGAGAAAGATCTGCGCCAGCCTATCGTTTCGGTGTCGCTGGGCTTGCCGGCGGTTTTCCAGTTTGGCGGCTTCGAGCGCGGCGACACGACTCAGCGTGTGCTGCTGGAACATGGCGATATTGTGGTGTGGGGCGGGCCGTCGCGCCTGCGTTATCACGGCATCCTGCCGCTGAAGCCAGGCGTTCATCCGCTGGCCGGTCCCTGGCGTTATAACCTGACGTTTCGCCGCGCCTTTTGACCCGCCACGCCGGTTATGGCGTGGTGAGAATAACTATTGCTATCATTTGGCATCCCATTACACTGCAGGCTGTTTTTAGCTGATGGATTGCCTGCATGACGTTGTTAAGCGTTGTTTTTCGCCAGTTCCGCTGGCCTTTTCTCGGGGTGATTGCGCTGACGTTGTTAAGCGCCGTGCTGGGTATCGGCATGATCGCCTTCATTAATCGCGAAATGATTGTCGCCATTAACACCTCCTTTGCGGTATTGCCGCAGTTTCTGTTGCAGTTGGTGGTGCTGATGGCGGTGACGCTGGCCTCGCAGCTGGCGCTGACGATGCTTGGCCATCAGTTTGTCTGGCGACTGCGCGGCGAGTTTATTAAGCGTATCCTCGATTCCCGGGTTGAGCGCATCGAGCAACTCGGCAGTGCGCAGCTGCTGGCGGGACTGACCAGCGATGTGCGGGCGATTACGCTGGCCTTTGTACGCCTGCCGGAGCTGTTTCAGGGCGTCATCATTACGCTTGGCTCGGCAATTTATCTCGCCTGGCTGTCGCCCAAAATGCTGCTGGTGACCAGTCTCTGGCTGGGTGTCACGCTGGTGGGCGGCTGGATGCTGGTTTCACGCGTGTATCAGCACATGGCAAAGCTGCGGGAAATCGAAGATAACCTCTATCGCGATTACCAGACGGTGATTGAAGGGCGCAAAGAGCTGCAGCTTAACCGCTCCCGTGCACAGCAGGTCTATGACACCGTGTATCAGGAAGATGCCCGCGCCTGGCGTCATCATATTGTACGCGCGGATACTTACCATCTCAGTGCGGTTAACTGGTCAAATATCATGACGCTAGGCGCTATCGGCATGGTCTTTTTTATGGCTAACAGCCTGGGCTGGGCTAATACCGCCGTCGCCGCCACCTTTTCCCTGACGCTGCTTTTCTTACGCACGCCGCTGCTCTCGGCGGTGGGCGCGTTACCGACGTTGCTCAGTGCCCAGGTCGCTTTCCGTAAGCTCAACGCCTTTGACCTCGCGCCTTATCAGCCCGGGTTTCATGCCCCATCTGCCGTCTCTGACTGGCAGACACTGGAGCTGCGCGACGTCTCTTTTCACTATGGTGATAATGGCTTCCAGGTGGGACCAATTAACCTGACGCTGCGCCGGGGAGAACTGGTGTTCCTGATTGGCGGCAACGGTAGCGGGAAATCGACGCTGGCGATGCTGATGACCGGACTTTATCAGCCGCAGTCCGGCACGCTGCTGCTTGATGGTAAAGCGATCACGGCTGACGAGCTGGATGTGTGGCGCAGCCAGTTCTCGGCGGTCTTTACCGACCTGCATCTGTTTGACCGGTTAATCGGGCGGGAAGGGGTTGCGGCCAATCCGGCGCTGGTTCAGCAGTGGCTGGAGCGGCTGAAGATGCAGGACAAACTGAAGATTGAAGGCAACAAAGTGCTGAACCTGCGGCTATCTAAAGGGCAGAGTAAGCGACTGGCGCTGCTGCTGGCGGTGGCGGAAGAGCGCGATGTGCTGTTACTGGATGAGTGGGCGGCCGATCAGGATCCCCATTTTCGCCGCATCTTTTATCGCGAGCTGCTGCCGTGGTTGCAGCAGGCGGGTAAAACGGTGTTTGCCATCAGCCATGACGATCATTACTTCATTCATGCCGATCGGCTGCTGGAGATGCGCGAAGGCCAGTTAACGGAGCTGACCGGTAATGAGCGCGATCTCGCCACGCTCGACTCGGTAAAGCGCACCGACACCGGGCTTTGACGGCAGCTGGCAAAACTTAGCAGAAAAGCGCACTGGCGTGCTGCGCGTCAGACAGGCTACTTTAGCAATCAGCAGAAACGTCGGTTTCTGCCATCCTGAAACGTCTTCTTTCGTCTGTGTTTACCCCGGCTAAATACCCTTGTTTAGCCGGTTTTTTAAAGCTGATGCGTGATCAGGGTGATGACCTGATTCTCCTGCCACATAAAGTCCGCTTGCAGTAACGTCCCCCTCGCAAAGCGCTCGCCGACGTGCTGAGTCAGGCTCAGCGTGGCACTTTGCTGCGCGAAATCTACGGACACCAGTGCCGCATCCAGAAAGTCCATCGGCTGATGCAGTTGTGGCCATAGCGCTTTATATACGCTTTCTTTGAGCGAGAAGAGCAGGGTGGCGGCCGCACTGAAGGAGACGGGCAGCGTCCGCAACAGCTGCTGTTCCTGCTCGTTCATCAGCAGCGTTGCCGTTTCCTGTGCCGTGGTCTCTGACATCAACTGCTCGACATCAATGCCAACTGCGCAGGGCTGACGGGTAGCCGCCACGACGACGACACCACTACTGTGTGACAGTGACGCCTGAATGCCGGCAGGCCAGAGGGGAGATCGGTCAGGAGCGTTAGTCAGAATGAAATCATCAATGCCCAGTTCTGCCATTACTGACCGGGCAAGTAACCGGCTGGCAAGATATTCCGCACGTCTTTTATTGACCGCCTGCTGCAGTCGGGCGGGCAGTGGAATATCCCATTCGACAGCCAGCGCGTCATGGTATTTTTGTGGGTCAAAGTGACTCACCGCCAGCAAAGGATCGCTGTGGTTAAGATGACAGGAAAGGATAAAGCCGCCTGCAACAGGCGGCAGCGGCAGGTCGGGATAGCGCATGCGAAACCATCATCAGAACCCAAAAAGGCATTTAATCAGGCGCGATGGTTCAGGGCAAGCAGCCCGCCACAATCAGTCGTTGGGAGGAATGGCAAAACTTTTAAGAGAAACAACGAAATGGTGGTGACCCCTGCTGATGCGTGCACCCCGGTCGCACCAGTGGCTCGCCAGACGAAAGAAATCGTCGCTGCCAATGTCATACGCCAGTTCCACTTTGCTAATGCCTGAATGAAGTAACGCTTCTGCATCTTTCAGGCTTTTCGCTTTGATCGCCATAAAAATTATCCGTCAATTTCTGGGGAGTTCAGGGTAGTTATTTTCTGTGACATTTTTGTTTCAGTTTGATGAAAAAGCGCAGCGGGTGGCTACTTTTGTGAGGCGGATCAGGCTTTTTTGCAAGCTTTAACCTGATGATTACATGAGGAATGTTAACCCCGTTCGGGATTAATCTGAATATTCAGCTTGGGAAGCAGCGACAGAGAAAGGCCGCGTCAGACGCGGCCCTGTGGGTTACTTTTCGTCTGGCGGGGAAGGTTGCTTATCGCCGGACTCAGGTGCTTCGGTTGGATCGTCTTTTTCGATGAATGTCATGAACTCTCCTCTTGTTACCCACACGTTTTGAAGTATAGATCGGATTGCTGGACGTGCGAGGGAAGTTAAAGTCTGACGACAGAAACGAAAAAAGCAGCCTTTTGGGCTGCTTTTCAGGGAATTTGGTCGGCACGAGAGGATTTGAACCTCCGACCCCGGACACCCCATGACCTGTTAAGGCATGGAATAGTTAGCATACTCAATAAGATAGGTCATGATGCACATAGGAAATATTGCACATGGCTACAGTAAGACAGCTCCCTTCTGGTAAGTGGAATGCACAGGTTAGGATTAAGGGCTATCCCACTAAGACAGCTACACGTTTAACCAGAGAGGAAGTAGAGCAATGGGCTATTGAACAAGAGCGGGAGATAAAGAAAGAGGCCAACACTATTGAATCTCTCAAGGACATCTACCTTGAAGAAGTGATGACCAGAAATGGAAAGCAAAGGGGAGGCTATGAATCTGCTAAGTTCAAGCTGAACACTGTAGGGAGAATCCTTAATGGTAAGACGCTGGAATCCCTCACCAGTGAAGATGCTGTAGCTTACAGACAAGCACGCATTAAAGAGGTGAGCGGTTCAACTGTACGCCTTGAGATGCAACTCCTTTCCCGCTTCCTCAGATGGGCTAACAGTGAGAAGGGCGTAGCATGTAGCGATGTAGTGAAGCCTGTAAAGCTCCCCAATGCTGGTAAGCCCAGAAGCAAGATAGTAGAAGAGAATGAATACAGGATGATTCTGGAGCGTGCCAGTGAGAAGGCTAAAGCTATCATCATGCTTGCATGGGAAACCGCTATGCGCAGGAATGAGCTATTAGCTATAACTCCTTCAATGGTGGATTTTAAGAAGCGTGTTATCCATCTGTCAGATGAACAAACAAAGAATGGAGAGGGGCGTGATGTTCCTCTCTCTTCTAACGCTGTAACGCTCTTACAGGAATTATGTGAGGGAAGGGAGGCTAATAGCAAGCTGTTTACGCTCACTCCCTACGCTGTTACACAAGCTTTTAGAAGGGCAGCAAGGCTCAGCTATGTACATGGTGTGTGCTTCCATTCACTGAGGCATACAGCTATCACCAGATACGCTGAGAAGGGGCTTAATACAATACAGCTTCAATGTATCTCGGGGCATAAGAGCATTAGCATGTTAGCCAGATACAGCCACATTAAGGCTAGTAGTGTGGCTGATTTGATGGGATGAGTTTGATGGATTGTTATTGATAGATTAATATGGTGCGTCATCTAAACACAGGGGACGCGCCATGTTAACTCTAACTCCAATTCAAGAATCAGTTTTTGTGTTGTCAGCCTTAAAGAATACTTTTGAACCTGCTCTTAAAACTTTTAAGAGATATATCAATGATGATGATGTTAAGTTTTTACTTCAGAGTAAGATGCTAATTGACTTGTATTCTTTTCAGGAAGAATGGGCAAGGTTAAATGCTTTGTGTGCCACTCATCCAGAATTAGTGTTGACTCGACAAATTTGTGAGCCAGCTCTAACAAGGCTACATAAGTGGAGCGGGATAAGAGATTTCCGCAACAAGGTGCTGGCCCATGGTTTTAGAGAAGAGTTGAAGGTTAATGGTGGAGGTAAAATTAACGCTCCTGCTGACTTAAAAAAGTGGTATTTTGATGCGGATGTGCCAAATTCATATGCAGAAGTGTTGTTGCTTGCAGAGATGGCTTACTTCTGTATGGCAATATTTATTACAAGACATGGGGATAGCACTAAGGATATAGATTTTAACTATAAGGAAGAAGCGGAAACAAAAGGAATTCAAACTGCGCAGGAGTTTGACACGGCAATTTCAGATTTTATGAATCATATATCTTCCTTGGATAATTCAATTGCCAGTTCATGGAAGGGCTATACAACGTTAACCGAGATGGTAAATAAAAAGTAAATGGATGGCTGCCTCCCTTGTGATTTTTTATTAACGCTCGTTTCTTTATAAAGGGATGTTTCGTCAGATAGTTAAGTTGTTGGCCTGACAGAAACGCAAAATGGGAGTATGTGACCCAGGCAGTTAGATTATTAGTAAGGCTTGAGGGATGCTGGGCTTTCTTATTCTTAACTCAGTACATGGCTGGTTATGACATTGAAAGCTCGCTCCTTCTTGGATTGCTCAGCCTCTTTATGTGGTTTATGAGACAATATTAAAATATGTGAAGGCGGGGCAAGATTCCTAGCGTCTCTCTCTCATATCGTAGCGTATTCTAAATTATTTAACAGGAGCCATCCTAAGTTACTCTATTAGTCCCTAATACATAGCCATGCCTTTTATATTATCTCTTCTCCTGAAGCGTTACAGAGCGTCTGAGTGGCATGTATAGCTATTGGCTTAGGGCGGGAAGGTAATAGCGTGGAGAGTGAGCTAAATGCTATCATACTTATCCGGAGAGCATTAACGCCTTTGCTCGTTCCTCGCTATAGGCACGCTAATAGTTACGCTAGAGCTCTTTCTAAGATTATCAGTATGTTAGATGATGATAAGAAAAATAATTAAAATAATTTGCAGTATTTTCTTAAAAAAGATACTCAATTATCTTTATAGAGACATTATTTTTATGATGTCTGTGTGTCACAATTTCTGGAAAATTGACACAATATAAGGGAGAAGTAAATATTCTTACTCTTTACTAACTCCCTCAGAAAATGAATAACATCCTAACGCCCTCGCCGGGCAGGCTAAAAGAAACGCCTGAAGCTATCTCGCACTCTCGTGCTCGCTACGCTCCCAGCAACAGTCTTTGACCTTTGAAGCTCATGTGAAGCTAGCTCACTAGCTGAACTGAGTTTCCAGCGTAACGCCGTAGGCATTCTGTTGACCTTCCCCACATGGGCAGGCTACGAAGTAAATGCCCATGACAGCTAGTAGATTGGATGATTACAGATTCCCTTAATAACTACCTCGCTATTAGCCTTTAATAACTACCTCCGAAATAAATTACCCTTTCAAGGATAACAATAATGATGAAAATTGAATGGATTAAAGTAGATGGCATGATGGTTGCCATTGATAAAGCAACAGGTGAGATTCTGGATGAATCACTAACCACTCTTCCTGCTGATTATGATGTAAGCAAGGCTGTGGTTGATGTTCTGGAAGATATGTTTGGAGACTCTGTAATAACTACCTCGCTATTAGATAAATCCAAGACCGGGCCTAAGCCTAAGCAGGTTTCGAATCCTTATGCCTCTTACTTCTCTAACGTCCAGTACAGAGAAGACACGGGGAGTAGCAACATGATTGATGCGCTGGATGATTTGGTATATTCAGCAAGTACAGCCAGCACAGGTAATACCCGTATCCCTGTTAAACAGCTTGTGCATGTAATGCGTGCTGAAGAGCTTTCAACGAAAGGGGTGCAGGGAACGCTAGGTAAGCGGCGAATCATCAAAGGGGAGAAAGCCCCCGGTAAACGCTATTGCCAGCAAATTCTTGAAGCCGCTGAACACCTGATTAAACGCATTGATATGCATCAGGAGCGTGGCACTATTAACCTGAATGATTCCTCAGCCTTTCAGTCTGACGCTGACAGCGTAGCTTATGAGCGCTCTCAGGGAGTTGTTAATGCAATGCTTTGCCCTGTTGAATTTACAGAGGGAGACAGGCGAACTATCCGGGCTTTGGCAAGGGCCGGTAATATTGAGGCTATCAATGATTACCTCCAGCGTGTAACAGAACAATCAGGGCGTATGATGCAGCGCATCTTAGGCAAGCCACTGAGCAAAGATTCCAAACAGGCTTATGACCAACTGGACGCTGAGTTTCCTTATGAGCCATATGAAGATGATAATGGCTATGTGATGCGCAGAAAGAAATTAACTTCCCCTATTACTAAGCAACTCTCTTTAGCTAGATGGTTGTTTGAAGTTGAAAGGCAGACGGAATAAATAAAAGTATTGAAAACTCTCCCGCTATGGATGGCGTTGCTTATCCTCTCATTTGCATTGAAAGCCATTATCTTAATTCTCTATTTATAATAATAACAATATAGGAATGTATATGTACGAAGAAATCCGTAAGAACAAAACAGCCATCTTTGATGAGAAGGTGAAGCCAGTATTTGAAGAGCTAATTCAGTATGGCTATGGCTATACAGCATTAGCTAATGCATTAAACACTCGTGGAGTGTTAAGCCGCTGGGGCACTCTGTGGACTATTGATTCTGTGAAGAAGGCGTTGAAGCGTTTAGAAATGAAAACTCTCTAAGTATTACGCCTATAAAAATAATTATAAAGAGACATTGCATGGCTAAATATTCTAAAGCAGCCCGTGAAGCGTTTAACGCTGAACGTGCAAGACACGCAGCATACTGGACAGAGCATTTAGAAGATTCTTTCCGTAACGCATTTACATGGACAGAGCATATTCTTAATCAGAAATATCGCCGCTCTCCTTCCCCTGCAAACATTAAAAAACCATAACAGGAAATATACAATGACTTATGAATTATTCCCATCCTCTCCCGCTCCTTCTGAACACCCAGCTACAGACGCTCAGGGATACGATATTGAGGGCATTATGCATCAGTTGATGCAAGAGACAGGCTGTAGTGTTGAGGAGGCTGGGGTTGCTGTAATGCGCCAGATTGAGGCTAAGAAAAAGGCTACCACTCTCCCGGATGTTCCTTATTCGAAGCTAAAGACTGAGGCTGAGCGTTCAGCGTATATGAAAACCCTACGTGAAAGCACGATGGCCCAATCAATGGATAAGCGCACTCGTGAGATGTACGAATCAGAGCAAGCTGTAGCTGAAGCGCAGGAAGCATTTAAGCAACGCATGAAGCAACGCTCTGTAGCTCAAGGCCCGATGCGCAGCACTCAGGCTGCTATTGATTTCTTCCGTAACCAGAAATGATTAAAGGGGGCGCATGAATAAGAATTTTAATCTGGCTTCACGCCAAAGGAGATACAACAGCTCTCATTCTGACAGTAAGCAGAAGCGGGCAGACAGCTTACAGCCCCCTCCTTATTTCTCTACGCAGAACGGATTCTGTAAGTTTTCATACAGAGGCGTAGTAGTGGAGAGAGCACAGGGAGCCTACCAGATAGGGCGCAGGATAGTTATCTCTGGCTTTCCTGTTGCCTCAGTTGAAGGGATATGGACTGACCCCGCTATGTTAAAGCTGGCTATTGATTTAGGGCTTGAGCATGCTTGTCCTGAAAGGCACATTGCAGCGATGGAACAATACCGTAACTGGAAATGTCCCTCTTGTGGGTCTGTCTCTCTGGCAGATTCAAAGGATATTTACACTAAATGGAAGTATTCAGTCGATAGCTGGGGGAAGGAGGTGAGGGTTGATACAGGAATCAAACTACTAACATGTAACTATTGCTCTGAGGAAGTCGATTCTTCTGACATCCCCTATGTTTCATCCGATGTGTTCCTCTGAGACAGCTATTTTTCTGAGATAAATTTAAGTGGCTTTACACCCCCCTACGCATTTCCTCCCTAACATCCTCATGCAGCCCCAATACTTCCACGCTTTCTCCTCATCAAGCGGGCAGTCATGCCTTGCCTATTAGATGCCCCCTTGCCGGGGCTTCTGCTTTCCCCTCTGAATCCCCCTGTATTCATCCCCCCAATACATCACAATTTTTGCTAGAAATTTACGAGGTGCAGTTCGTATAGTAGCAACCCCCCAGTAGCCCCCCTTATAACCCCCAAGCCTTTCCTCTCCTGAAAAATAGCCAGCTTCCTTTCTTCCCCTCATACAGAGAATTTCTTTCCTGCCTGTTGTTGATATGTGTCTTAGATAGACAGGGGTAGGGACATAACAATCAATCAGTTATCCCGATGCGTTCACAATGCGTCATGTGTATTGCGTAATAGCGTGCATGGAATGCGTCAAAGAGAGAGGCACGTAGCGCAGCCTGGGAGCAGCGAAGCGAAAGCAACGTCAGTTGCTGGAGCGTAGGAATAGAGCACAGCGATATTCCGTACTGTCATGGGAAGGAAATGGTCTAAGAAGAAGGGGAGAGTGTACACAAAGGGGGATTGCACATGTGCAGAAAAGCCCATAAAGTAAAAGGGCTAACCTTTCGATTAACCCTTTGACCTATTAGAGTAATTTGGTCGGCACGAGAGGATTTGAACCTCCGACCCCGGACACCCCATGACCGTGCGCTACCAGGCTGCGCTACGTGCCGAACACTGGAAGATAAGTCTACTGGTTATCGTCATGAATGCAAGATACCCGCAAACTATTTGCCTGATAATTAATCAGTTAGCGATAAACCGCTTCTCCTCGGTGAGTACCTGCAACAGCAATGCCAGCTCTGGCTTGTGATCTTTAAGCGCGTTGCCCTGCGCATCATAAGCGCGATAGCTGCCATTGTTGTTGAGCACCAGCGTCACCTGCGGCGTGGTAATGACCAGTTTATTCTCTTCGCTGCTGGCGACCCAGTCATGGCGACGACGCGCTGCAAACAGATCTTCACCCTGCGAGTAATTCACCGGATTGGTCCGCACATGCAGCAGGCGCTGCATCAGCGTCGCCATCACATCCTGATGATCCGAAAGGCGATCAACCGTCTGCGCGGGGGTGTCAGGCCAGTGAATCACTAACGGCACCTGCAACGTCTGGCGGTTTCCGGCACTGTCAGGATTGCCATCCAGCGCCAGACCACGCTGCGCGGTGATCACCACGACGGTGTTCTTCAGCAAATCACGTGCCTGCAGGCTGCTGAGCACCGCGTGAATCTGTTCATCAACAGCCGGAGCCTGACGCAGATAGCTGCGCTGACGCGCTTTGGCACTGTCGCCGGTCACATCAGGGCCGTTCAGGGCGATCCATGAGAACCAGGGCGCCTGTGAATCTTTCTGTTTCTCCAGCCAGTTCTGCCATTGCCCCACGGTGCTGGCGTTGGGCTGACTGCTGGTGGCAGGCAGTGAATAATCGGTCAGCAACGCCTGGCGGTAGAGCGGCGGATTAAAGCCTTCTGAGGAGAACAGGCCAAACTGATAACCCTGGGTACTCAATGCACCCAGCAGGGCAGACGGCGTCCGGGAGGCCAGAATGCCGTTCATGTAGCTGGAGGAGATACCGTAGAACAGGCCGAATAAGCCTTTCTCCGGCGTATCACCCGCGCTGTAGTGCTGCGTGAAACGCACGTTCTCGCTGGCAAACTGATTGAGTTGCGGCAGCGCTTTGGCCAGCGTGGCGTTGTTCAGACCATCGACGGTCAGCACCAGCAGGTTATTGCGTGTCCCGGCGTCACGGAAAGTAATGTCGCTCAGCGGATACTCTACCGCCAGCGCTTCCGGATCCCCCTGCTGAACCAGACGGCGCTGATACTCCTGCGCATCCAGCAAGCCGTGACGTTCCAGGAAGCGGCGGGCGGTCATCGGATAGGAGAGCGGCAGATTGGCTCGCTGCATGGTAATCGGGCGATAGAAGTTGGCATCGGCCCAGATATACATCAGGTGGCTGGCAAAGAAGGCGCTGATAAACAGAGCTGCGACAGGTTTACCAAATGAACGGCGATTGAGGCTGCGCAGCTTCTGCCAGCTCCAGGTCGCAAACAGCATCTCGACCAGGAAAATCAGCGGCACGCTGATAAACATCAGCTGCCAGTCACGCGCCATCTCGCTCTGATCGGGGTTAATGACCAGTTCCCACACCACCGGATTCAGGTGCAGGTGGAAACGGCTGAAGACCGCACTGTCGACCATCACCAGCGTCAGCCCGGACGTCGCAATCACCGCAGATAACACCCGCATCAGCCGTTGCGACATCACCACAAAGGTCAGCGGGAAAATAATCAGCAGATAAGCGGCAAACACGACAAAACTGAAGTGGCCAACCCAGCTGGTATAGGCGTAGATACGCCCCGCCAGCGAAGAAGGCCAGTCGGCGACCAACAGGTAGCGACTGCCTAAAATCAGCGCGAATAAGATATTAAACAGAGCAAACCAGTGCCCCCAACTGATCATCTGGGAGACTTTTTCGCGGTAGCGCTGCCGGTTGGTTACCATATTATGAAGTCAAATCAGCCAATTAATGAGCGTTGTCGTCGCGCACAGATGCCTGAAGGGCATCGGCGAAAGAGCGTGCCAGTGAACGACGTTGCGCCGGAGCGACATCGCTGTTAATTAAGTTGGTCACCATATTTCCCAGTACCATCAGGGAGAGGTCGGTGGGGGCTTTATCCTTGTGCAGGATTTGGGCCATTTCCGCGAGGAGTTGTTCCACGCGTTCGTCACTGTAGCGTGATGATTGTGCCATATCGTCGTCTAAGCTCATTTCAAAAGGCAATATATTACCGGAACAGCGCACTTTTTACCGCAATTTTATCGAAAGTACCGCGTTCGCTTTCAGCATGGAGTTGAAAGCCGATGCTGGCGGTGTTTGAATACGCGCCTGTGCTAAAAGGAGAGTCTACCATGAGTCTGGATATCGACCAGATTGCCCTGCATCAGTTAATCAAACGCGATGAAAACCAGCTTGAACTGGCGCTGCGCGATTCGCTGCTGCCTGCCACCAACACGGTCAACGCGATGGTGGAAGAGTTACACCGGGTTTACAGCGCAAAAAGCAAAGCCTATGGCCTGTTCAACGCTGAGAGTGAACTGGCAGAAGCGCTGCGTAATTGTCGTAAGGGCAACGATGATTTTCTCGCTTTTAGCCGTGCCGCGACCGGTCGTCTGCGCGACGAGCTGGCAAAATACCCGTTTGCGGAAGGCGGCGTGGTGCTGTTTATTCACTATCGCTATCTGGCGGTGGAGTACCTGCTGATTGCGGTGCTGAACAGCCAGTCCAGCATGCGCGTCAATGAGCAGCTGGATATCAGCAGCACGCATTATCTCGATATCAATCATGCGGACATCGTAGCGCGTATCGACTTGACCGAATGGGAAACCAACCCGGAATCGACCCGTTACCTGACCTTCCTGCGCGGCCGCGTTGGTCGTAAGGTCGCTGACTTCTTTATGGACTTCCTCGGAGCCGAAGTGGGATTAGACACTAAGGCGCAGAACCGCGGTCTGTTGCAGGCGGTCGATGACTACTGCAACGAATCGGAACTGGACAAGCAGGAGCGGCAGAACTATCGCCAGCAGGTTTACAGCTACTGCAACGAGCAGCTGCAGGCGGGCGAAGAGATTGCGCTGGAAGATCTGTCGAGCGAACTGCCACCGCTGGGCGAAAAAACCTTCCAGGCCTTTACCCAGGAGCAGGGTTACGAGCTGGAAGAGAGCTTCCCTGCGGATCGCAGCACGTTGCGTCAGCTGACAAAGTTTGCCGGAAGCGGCGGGGGACTGACCCTGAACTTTGATGCGATGTTGCTGGGTGAACGCATTTTCTGGGATCCGGCCACGGACACTCTGACGATTAAGGGCACACCGCCTAATCTGCGCGATCAGCTCCAGCGCCGTACCAGCAGCAAATAAAAAAGCCGGGCTTAGCCCGGCTCTGTTGCCTGATACGTCGATTGTCCTGGTGTATCAGCGACAAAATAAAAGGGCCGGTTTCTCAACCGGCCCTTCTGTTTTTCAACGTAATTCGCGATTAAGCGCGAACGAAGTCGATGTGGAACAGTTTTGGCTTGAACGGGTGACGCTGAACAGCCTGAACTTTCACTTTAGTTTCTTTGCCGTCAACTGACAGGGTCAGAACTTCGTCGTAGAAACCTGGCTTAGCCTGCAGGTTCATTACTGAGTCGTGATCCAGATCGATGGCAACAGCCGCTTCAGAACCACCGTAGATGATGGCCGGGAAACGGTTTGCTGTACGCAGGCGGCGGCTCGCACCCTTACCCTGCTCTTTACGTTCTACTGCATTGATAGTGAGCATTAATATATCTCTTTATTTAATCCTGCTACAGGCGACCCAGTAACAGGCAGGTTATTCAATCTCGCTGATGCACATGCAAAAGCGGGCGGCAGTATAGCCGTTATGCCAGGTGGTAGCAAACGATATACCTGCCAGCAGGGATTACCGCAGCTCATTGGCGCGGCGATAACGACCCTGATAATCAAACATTTTCTCGCGGATTTGCCAGAACTGGCCTTTGGCGCGCGCCACGACAAAGTCGGGATGTCGCAGCAGGGGCTGCAACGCCAGCACGTCAGCGGCGGTCTGCCAGCCCAGCGGTACGCCGGGCGCGCGCTGATGCGGGCGCATAAAGAGCTGTTCAAACGCCTTACGCTGGGCGGGTGTCTGCAGGCGAAACCGTTCGCTGACGCTGGTGCCTTCCTCATCATGATAAGTTGCCTTCAGCCATTCACCTTTGGCGTCGCGGCCCTGTTCCAGCGTCATACCGCCACAGCGCAGCACCAGCGCATCCTTCAGTTTCAGGGCAGCTTTAAGCATATCGTCCGGGTCGACCAGAATTTTGTCGCACTGATGGCAGCGCCGGGCGGCAATATCATTCTCTGCGCCACAGTCAGGGCAGCTTTTAAAGCGGAAGCGGAAATCACACTGTTCGCGCTCACCCTCATCATCTTCCAGCACGCCCTGACAGCGTCGGCCAAAATGCTCAATCACCATGCCATCGGCGGTCGCCTTGCCCCAGAAGGTGTTGGCGAAACCGCAGGCGGGACAGAAAACCTGCACCGGCTGGTTGTCGCTGGCCCCTTTAGGCGCGCCGACTTCGGGCGTAAAGAGATCGTGCGGATTACCGGCGTAATCCAGGATCAGACAGTCGGTTTTACCGGGCGAGAGTCGCAGCCCGCGCCCGACAATCTGCTGGTAGAGGCTCACCGACTCGGTCGGGCGCAGGATCGCAATCAGATCCACGTGCGGGGCATCAAACCCGGTGGTCAGCACCGCCACGTTCACCAGGAATTTCAGCTGCTGCGCTTTAAACGCCAGAATCAGGGCATCACGCTCGCGGGCGGGGGTGTCGGCAGAGACCAGCGCGCTGTTTTCAGGCAGCAGCTGCAGAATTTCCCGCGCATGCTCTACCGTTGAGGCGAAAATCATCACCCCCAGCCGATCTTCAGCGAACTCCACAATCTGCCGGATGATATGGGGCGTTACGCGCTGCTGCTGTTTCAGCTCGCGATTCAGATCGGCTTCGCTGAACAGGCCGTTAGACTGTGCCGTCAGGCGGCTGAAATCATACTGCACCACCGGCATATCCAGCCGCTCAGGCGGCACCAGGAACTGGTGCTTGATCATATAGCGTAGCGGCAGCTCATAAATGCAGTCGCGGAACAGCGACTTTTCGTCGCCACGTACCATGCCGTGATAGTGGAACTGATAAATCCAGCCTTTACCCAGCCGGAACGGCGTGGCGGTCAGGCCGAGTAAACGGAGCTGAGGATTGTGCTGACGCAGATGGTTGAAGATCTGCTGATACTGGCTCTCTTTGTCATCGCCGATGCGGTGGCACTCATCGACGATCACCAGCGAGAAGGCGCTGTCGAACAGGTCGAGGTTACGCGCCACCGACTGTACGCTGCCAAACACCACTTTGCGCTGGCTCTCTTTGCGCTGCAGGCCGGCGGCAAAAATATCGGCCTCCAGTCCGTAAGCCTGATATTTGCTGTGGTTCTGTGCCACCAGCTCTTTGACGTGCGCCAGCACCAGCACCCGGCCACGCGCCAGCCGTGCCAGCTCGGCAATCACCAGACTCTTTCCGGCACCGGTTGGCAGCACAATAACGGCGGGCTCCTGATGGCGACGGAAATGCGCCACGGTGGCATTCACCGCATCCTGTTGATAGGGGCGTAAGGTAAAAGACATGTTGCTCACTTTTATAAAACTGGTGGTAATTATGCCATGAAAGGGCGGTAAACGCGCTGTCAGGCTGGCGCGGATCACGTTATACTTCCCGCACATTTTCAACGGTTAACCAGGCCGTTTCAGATTCCCTCCGCAGTAACAGGCAAAACGAATTCATGCGACTCGACAAATTCATCTCTCAGCAACTGGAAATCAGCCGCGCTATCGCTCATCGCGAGATCCGTGGCCAGCGTGTCACCGTCAACGGTGAAGTGGTGCGCGACACCGCGTTTAAACTGCTGCCCGACCACGAGGTCGCCTACGACGGCAACGTGCTGCAGATGCTCACCGGCCCACGCTACTTTATGCTGAACAAACCGCAGGGCTACGTCTGCTCAACCGACGATCCCGATCATCCGACTATCCTCTATTTCATCGAAGAGCCAATGTCATTCAAACTGCACGCGGCAGGGCGTCTTGATATTGACACCACCGGGCTGGTGCTGCTGACAGATGATGGCCAGTGGTCACACCGCATTACCTCGCCACGTCATCACTGCGAGAAAACCTATCGCGTCACCCTGGAATCGCCGATCGGTGACGATACGGCCGCGCAGTTTACCGCGGGCGTGCAGCTCCACAATGAGAAGGACCTGACGAAACCGGCACAGCTGGAGGTGATTACCCCCACAGACGTGCGGCTGACCCTGAGCGAAGGCCGCTATCACCAGGTGAAACGGATGTTTGCCGCCGTCGGTAACCGGGTCATTGAGCTGCATCGCGAACGTATCGGTGACATTGCGCTGGACGACGATCTGGAACCGGGCGAATACCGGGCGCTGACAGAAGACGAGATCGCCAGTATCGGTTTGCCAAAAGAGCTGCAGGCAAAATAACCGGGCGGGCCAGGCGGCCCGTACCTGATTCATTTGTGCAGGAGAGGGTGTGCGTAAGGAAAAGAATTCGCCAACAGGACTGGTTGTCATCCTTGGTCTGTTAGCCATGCTGATGCCATTGTCGATCGACATGTATCTGCCTGCGATGCCGCAGATTGCGCGTGAGTTTGGCGTGTCAGCCGGTAGCGTGCAGATGTCGCTTAACCTTTACATCCTTGGCTTCGCGATTGGCCAGCTTATTTATGGGCCACTGGCAGACAGCTATGGGCGTAAGCCGGTGATTGCACTCGGCACCCTGATCTTCGCCTGTGCCGCCGCGGCCTGTGCGTTGTCGCAAAGCATCGACCAGCTGATTCTGATGCGTTTCCTGCACGGGCTGTCGGCTGCCGCAGCCAGTGTGGTGATCAATGCCCTGATGCGTGACAGTTACTCGAAAGAGGACTTCTCGCGCATGATGTCCTTTGTGATGCTGATTACCACCATTGCGCCGCTGCTGGCCCCGATTATCGGGGGCTGGCTGCTGGTGCTCTGGAGCTGGCATGCCATCTTCTGGGCGCTTGCGGGCGCGGCACTGGTGACGACGGTGCTGGTCACCACGCAGATCCGCGAAACCCTGAAGCCGGAGCAGCGACAGCGGTTTCACCTGCGCACCACGCTGGGCAATTTCGTGACCCTGTTCCGCCACAAGCGGGCGTTCAGCTATATGCTGGCGAGCGGCTTCTCCTTTGCCGGGCTGTTTACCTTTCTCAATGCTGGCCCCTTTGTTTACATCGAGCTGAATCACGTCTCACCGCAAAACTTTGGCTACTACTTTGGCCTTAACGTGGTGTTTCTGTTTCTGCTGACGCTGATTAACAGCCGCGCCGTGCGCCGCTTTGGCCCGGTGGCAATGTTCCGGCTGGGCCTGCTGATTCAGTTCTGCATGGGGATCTGGCTGCTGATTGTCAGCGCTTTCAGCCTCGGTTTCCTGCCGCTGGTGATGGGGATCGCGCTGTTTATCGGCTGCGTGTCGATGGTCTCATCGAATGCGATGGCGGTGATCCTGGATGAGTTCCCGCACATGGCGGGCACGGCCTCGTCCCTGGCGGGCACGCTGCGTTTTGGCGTCGGCGCGTTTGTCGGTGCGTTGCTGTCGCTGGTGAGTTTTAACAGCGCCTGGCCGATGGTCGGCACTATCGCACTCTGCGCAACAATCTCTCTGTTGCTCTTTTTCTACGCTTCACGTTCCCGCACTGCGCCCCGTTAATCGGGCGCAGGGGTTTCCCAGCCGTTGTCCGCAGTGATGCACATCTCGCCGGTTTTGTTTCTTACTTGTGAAAACTTTTAGCTAAAAAAGTAACCACAATGCGTCTAAAATGATTGTTAACGGCGTGTGAACGCGGTACATATAGGCTGAAGTGCGATGTAAGTCGCAAAAAATGCGCTTCTGCAATCCGCATGGACGGGCCAGTCATCCCTGTCCTGACTCTACGGGGATCAACCCGTTTTCAGCCGGGCAGGTCGATGTTGCGACATAAACTCATTGGGGAGAGTAACCTATGCTGCAACTTTCAATTGTGCATCGTCTGCCACAGCGTTTTCGCTGGGCCAGCGATCACCACAGTGCCATTGAATCCGATGACACAATGGTGGATGAGCAGGAGTTCGTGGCGTTGCGTCTGATCAGCCATGACGGCATTCCGGCGTGGGAGATCCTGCAGCAGCTGAAAGAGGTGCTGGCGGATATTCAGGTCGATTGCAAAGTGGCCGAGTGCGAAGGGCAGCCCTGCCTGTTTATTCAGCGTCGCGACGAAAGCGCCACTAACTGCTGCCTGAAAAATCAGGGCGTGGCGATTGCGGAAACTTTTATCGCAGGTTGAGTTGCGCCGACTGCAGCAGCTCGCGGGTATATACAGTCGTCGGTGACGCAAACAACGTTTTACACTCTCCCTGTTCCACTACCTCCCCCTGACGCAGCACAATAAGCTGGTGGCACAGGGCGTGAACCACATCCAGGTCGTGACTGATAAACAGATAGCTGAGCTGACGCTGCTGCTGTAAGCGGCGTAACAGCGTCAGAATCTGCTTCTGCACCGTGCGATCCAGCGATGAGGTGGGTTCATCCAGAATCAGCAACTCCGGCTCCAGAATCAGTGCCCGCGCGATAGCAATACGCTGTCGCTGACCGCCAGAGAATTCGGCCGGATAACGATGCCGGCTTTCCGCTTCCAGTCCCACTTCTTCCATCACCGCAATCACCCGCTGCGCCTGCTGGGCACTGTTCAGTTCGGGCTGATGCACCGCCAGACCTTCAGCAATAATCTGCTGCACCGTCATACGCGGATTGAGCGAGGAATTGGGATCCTGAAATACCACCTGAATGCGCTGACGCATCGGCAGAAGTTGCCGGCGCGACAGCTGATGCAGCGGCTGGCCGTCAAACCAGACGTCGCCACGTGAGGAAATCAGCCGCAACAGCGCCAGGCCGGTGGTGCTTTTACCCGACCCGGACTCGCCCACCAGACCCAGACTTTCGCCCCGCCGCAGGCTGAAACTCAGCCCGGAAAGCACCTGCTTTTCGCCGGTCTGCCGCCGGAACAGTCCGCGCCGCTGCGCAAAACTGACCTTAAGCTGTTCGACCCGAAGAATGACCGGCGCGTCTGCGGGTAGCGGCAGCGCTTTTCCTTCCGGCTCCGCAGCCAGCAGCTGCTGGCTGTAAGGATGTTGCGGCTGGTTCAGCAGAATCTGGCTGCGATTCTGTTCCACGATATGACCCTGACGCATCACGCTGACGTTATCCGCCAGCTGACGCACGATATTCAGGTTATGGGTGATAAACAGCATGCCCATATTCAGCTCCCGCTGCAGTTCACGCAGCAGCGCCAGAATCTGCGCTTGTACCGTCACATCCAGTGCAGTGGTCGGCTCATCGGCAATCAGCAACTGAGGCTCGGTCAGCAGCGCCATGGCGATCATCACCCGCTGGCGTTCGCCGCCGGAAAGCTGGTGGGGGAAATCGTTGAGCCGGGTAGCAGGCTGACGGATACCGACCCGATCAAGCACGCTGAGAATCTCACCACGTGCAGCCGGACGACGCAGCCCGCGATGCAGCGACAGCACTTCATACAGCTGCTTCTCCACGGTGTGCAGCGGATTCAGCGATACCATCGGCTCCTGAAAAATCATTGCGATCTGGTTGCCGCGAATCGCGCGCAGTCGTTGCTCGCGGGCGCGCAGCAGATCTTCACCGTTAAACAGAATCTCTCCACGGGGATAAACCACCGCCGCCTCATGCAGCAGTCGCATTACCGACAGCGCCGTGACGCTTTTGCCGGAACCCGACTCACCCACCAGCGCCAGCGTTTCGCCCGCGTCAATGCACAGTGAAACGTCATTCACGACCTGGCGAAGCTGCTCGCCCTGACGAAAGGCGACCGAGAGATGATTGATGGCAAGCAGTGGCGTTGTCATTCAGGCTCCTTTGCCCGGATCAAAGGCGTCGCGCACCGCTTCGCCGATAAAAATCAGCAGTGACAGCAGGATCGCCAGGGTGAAAAAGCCCGCCAGGCCCAGCCAGGGCGCCTGCAGGTTATTTTTGCCCTGCAGCAGTAGCTCGCCCAGCGAGGGCGAGCCCAGCGGCAGACCGAAACCGAGAAAGTCGAGGGAGGTGAGCGTGGTGATCGATCCGCACAAAATAAAGGGCAGAAAAGTCAGGGTAGCCACCATCGCGTTAGGCAGCATGTGACGCAGCATAATCCGGCCATCGCTGACGCCCAGCGCCTGTGCTGCGCGGATGTAATCAAAGTTTCGGGTTCGCAGAAACTCGGCCCGGACCACGCTCACCAGGCTCATCCAGCCAAACGCGACGGTGACCAGCAGCAGCCACCAGAAACCGGGCTGAATGACGCTGGAGAGGAGGATCAGCAGAAACAGCGCAGGCATGCCGGACCAGACCTCAATCATCCGCTGCCCAATCAGATCAATTCTGCCGCCGAAATAACCCTGCACCGCGCCAATCACAATTCCTATGATGCTGGAGATAAGTGTCAGCAGCACGCCGAACAGCAGGGAGATGCGCGTGCCATAGAGCAGCCGTGCCAGTACGTCGCCACCGTTGGCGTCCGTGCCGAGCCAGTTCTGCGCAGAGGGCGGAGAGGGGAACGGCACCTGAGTAGCAAAATTGATGGTGCTGTCGCTGAAGCGAATCGGAGCCCATAAAGCCCAGCCGTTCTGCGCAATGCGCTGCCGCAGCCAGGGATCCTGATAATCCGCCGCTGTCGCCAGTACGCCGCCATAGTCGGTTTCGCTGTAATCAAACAGCAGCGGCACCGTCCAGCGCTGTTGATAATGCACCAGCAGCGGCTTGTCATTGGCGATCAGTTCGGCACACAGCGACAGCAGGAAAATGACCAGAAAGATCCACAGTGACCAGTAGCCGCGCCGGTTATGGCGAAAGCGCTGCCAGCGCTGTTGATTCAGCGGAGAGAGCGTCATGAGCGGCTCCCGAAATCGATGCGCGGATCGACCAGCGTATAGGTCAGATCGCTAAGGATATTCATCAGC
The DNA here is from genome assembly GCF_016658625.1 of Pantoea sp. S62. NCBI lineage: Bacteria > Pseudomonadati > Pseudomonadota > Gammaproteobacteria > Enterobacterales > Erwiniaceae > Pantoea > Pantoea sp. S62. The sequence goes on from NZ_JACVVI010000009.1 coordinate 48,443, forward strand.
AAACCGATCAGCGTAAAAATATAGAGCGTGCCAAACATCACCGGATAATCACGTTGCAGCGTCGCATCATAGCCGAGCAGGCCGAGTCCGTTGAGCGAGAACATCACTTCGATCAGCACCGAACTGGTAAAAAACATGCTGATAAACGTGGCGGGAAAGCTGGCGATGACCAGCAGCATCGCATTGCGAAATACATGGTGATAGAGAATACGGCGTTCCGGCACGCCTTTGGCGCGCGCGGTCACCACATAGAGCTTACGGATCTCATCCAGAAAGGCGTTTTTCGTCAGCATCGTCAGTGTGGCAAAGCCGCCAATCACCGTTGCCAGTACCGGCAGGGCGATATGCCAGAAGTAATCCAGCACTTTGCCATACCAGGGCAGGGTGTCGTGCTGCGCAGACGTAAGCCCGCGCAGCGGGAACCAGTCGAGATAGCTGCCACCGGCGAACAGTACGATCAGCATGATGCCGAACAGAAAAGCCGGAATGGAGTAGCCAATGATAATAAACGCGCTGCTCCAGACATCAAAGGCGCTGCCGTTGCGCACCGCTTTGCGGATCCCGAGCGGGATCGAAACCAGATAGATGATCAGCGTGCTCCATAATCCCAGACTGATGGAGACCGGCAGGCTCTCCTTAATCAGCCCGATCACCGAGGCGCTGCGAAACAGGCTGTCGCCAAAATCAAAACGCAGGTAGTTCCACAGCATCTCGCCGTAGCGCTGCCACAGCGGTTTATCGAAGCCGTAACGCTTTTTAATTTCCGCAATTACTTCGGGATCCAGCCCGCGCGCCCCACGGTACTGATTATCTGCGGGATTAAGATGACTGACGCTGGCGCGTGAACTGGCGTTCTCCGCGCCGCTGCCGGGCAGGCCAGTGGTCTGACCAAACTCAATATTCGCCAGCGCCTGATCGACCGGTCCGCCGGGCGCGATTTGCACGATAAAGAAGTTAAGCGTGATGATCGCCCATAAGGTCGGGATAATCAGCAGCAATCTGCGCAGAAAGTATGCGGCCAACGGTCATCTCCTTAGCGTTTGCTGGCCGGCAGGCGTCCGGCTTTATTTGTGTCGTACCACCAGTTTTCCAGCCCGGTGCTGTAGGCAGGTTTGCGGGCAGGGTGTGAAAACTTATCCCAGTACGCCAGCCGTTGTTCAGCGTTGTACCACATCGGGATCATATACGCATTCCACAGCAGTACCCGATCCAGCGCCTGTGCCAGCGGCCGCAGCGCGGCAGGGTCGCCCTGATGCGCGATAATCTGTTTCACAAAGTGATCAACGATTGGGTCTTTGACCCGCGCGGTATTCCACGACGAGGTGATGTAGTCGGACTGCCAGAGGATCTGCAGACTGGAGGTCGGAATCGGCATCGCCCCATAAACGGTGGCAATCATGTCATAGTCGCCTTCACGCCAGCGCCGCAGGTACTGCGAGCTGTCGATCTGCCGCAGGTTCAGCGTAATGCCGAGCCGCGCAAGGTTGTGCTGCAACGGTAACGCCCATTCAGTACTGGTGCCACCGCGCAGCAGCAGTTCGACCGTAAATGGCTGACCGGTTTTATCGTTAATCAGTCGGCGATTTTTAATCTGCCAGCCCGCCTGTTTCAGCAGGTCAAACGCGCTTAACAGACTGGCGCGGTCATAGCCGCTGCCATCGGTTTTGTGCGGCAGATAAGGCTGGCTGAACAGCGCAGGTGGCAGCTGCGCGCGCCAGGGTTCAAGCAGCGCCAGCTGCTGTGCATCCGGCACGCCGTGGGCCGCATACTCTGTATTCTGGAAGTAGCTGCTGGCACGCTGCCAGGCACCGTAATAGAGCGCTTTATTCATCCACTCGAAATCGAACATCAGTGACAACGCCTGGCGCACGCGGCGATCGTGGAATAGCGGTTTTTCATTGTTGAATGCCAGCCAGCGGGTATCGATAGCGGCGTCATTGGGCGCGGTTTCTTTAACAATGCTGCCATTGTCGAAATTGCGGCCGCGATACTGGGTCGCCCATTTCTTCGCCGATGTCTCTTCATGCCAGTCGTACGCACCCGCTTTAAAGGCTTCGAACGCCACATTGTCATCCAGATAGTAGTCATAGCGCATGCGATCAAAATTAAAGCGTCCACGATTCACTGGCAGATCGGCGGCCCAGTAATCTTTTACCCGGCTGAACTCAATAAACTGGCCCAGCTTCCAGCGCGTAATGCGATAAGGCCCACTGGAAAGCGGTGGTGCGCTTAACGGCTCGTTAAACTTCTTATCGCGCCAGAACGACTCGGGGATAACCGGTAGCGTCAGTAACCCAAGCAGCAGATCTTTATCCGGTTTCTGTGCCCCGATGCGGACAGTGTGATCGTCCAGCGCTCTGACGGTCACGCCACGGTAGGCGACGCGGAACTGAGGCACGCCCTCGGTCATGAACTTCTGAAAGGTGAACGCTACGTCGCGGGCGGTGACTGGTGTGCCGTCATGGAACCGGGCGCGGGGATTCAGGCGTATTTCAATCCAGGTAAAATCGCTGGCGTAGCGGGCTGATTCAGCAATCAGCGGATAATAGCTGCCCGGTTCATCGTCTGAGCTGGTGTACAGGCCGTCATAAAGCGTGCCGGTATTGATGCCCGGATTGCCGCGTGATGCGTAGCGGTTGAAATTGTCGTAAGTGCCCACTACCGCCAGGGTAATACTGCCGCCTTTTGGCGCGCGGGGGTCAACGTAATCGTAATGGCTGAAGCCGGGCGGATATTTCGCTTCGCCGGCCTGTGTGAAGGCGAACGTTTGCAGGACTGATGCAGCCAGCAGCGGGGCGCTGAAGAGGCCGCACAGCAGCAGAAATCCCAGGCGAAATAGCATGTTCTCTCCCGTTAAATGTCCGGCGCGATTCGGGCCAGAGAGTCTCAGGCGTTATGACGCCGGAAATAGTCTATCAGCGTTTCCGGTCGCAGCGGACGGCTGAAGATGTAACCCTGCAGATGAGTCACGCCACGATGGATCAGCCAGGCGGCCTGTTCGCCGGTTTCTACCCCTTCCGCCACACTTTTCAGATTCAGTTTCTTCGCCAGCTGCAGCACGGTGTCCAGCACCGGCGAGGTCAGGGTTTCTGTGCCGATGCTCTGGACAAAACCACGATCGATTTTCAGGTAATCAAACGCATAACGTTCCAGATAGATCAGCGCACTGTGTCCGGTGCCAAAATCATCAATGGCAATATTGATATGCTGCTGATGCAGCCAGTCAAACAGTTCTCCGACGTTTTCATCGCGCACCATGGCGCGCTCGGTAATCTCAAACACGTAATTAAAGTGAGCTGCAGGCATGGTATCAAGCCAGCGCAGCACATCCTGCCGGAAACAGCTGTCAGCCAGATGCAGCGGAGAGATGTTGAGGCTGAGGCAGGCATGACGGGGAATGGTATGACACAACTGGTGTGCATCACGGGAAACCAGCTGAAACAGATGCCGGGTCAGCGGAATAATCAGATTCTGCGACTCGGCATACTGAATAAACACATCGGGCGGGATCGGGCCTTCGGTCGGATGGGTCCAGCGCAGTAACGCTTCCATGCCATAAGGCTGACCATCATGGGAGGTGACCAGCGGCTGATATTCAACGTGAAACTCGCCGCGCTTCATGCCCCGGATCAGCTCTTTACCCGGACGCTGATAAACAGATAACAGCAGCCAGCAGCCGCCGGAAACCAGCAGTGACAGCAGCAGGCTGCACAGCAGGATATTCTGATAATCACTGAACGCCAGAACCGAACCGAACAACACAAACTTCAGCGGATAGCCTGTCAGCGCCTGCTGATACAGCGGCGGCGGCAGACTTTTATTTTTCATCACGCCAGGCTGCCAGCTGGTTAAGGCACTCTTTTGCGCCATCAGCGCCATACCGGTAATTTCCGGATGCCCGGAGACCTGCAGCTGGTAGGGAGCCAGACTAATATTCAGCGTCGCGAAGACACCTGACTGCGGACTGCCAGGATTTTTAATCCACAATCCCAGCGCCGGTTTATTTGGCTGAAGCGGCGTGCCTGACATCAGCTGCAGATCGATGTCACGTGAGATATCACTATCAGGTGCGATCACATTAAGCGGCAGGCTAAAACTGCCGGTGGCCGAGGAGCAAAAGGCATTGCCGTCGTTAACCAGCAGGATGGCGCGGAGATTACCGGCAAACGCGGCGCGCGAGGTCAGTTCACGATTAATGGTATGACAGGCAGTGTGGGTGAACGGAAGCAGGGGACTGAGGGTGCTGTTGAGCAGGCTGGAAAGCGTTTGCTGTAATGCTGTGAGGCTGTTCTCCAGCAGTTGCTGATGCTGTCGTTCGCGCTTCTGCCAGGTCTGGTGAAATGACAGGGCGGCAAACAGCAGAAAGAATACGCCACCGGCCATCGCACTACTCCATGCGATTCGGCGAGGATAGGTGGCATGGCGCCTTAGCGCCCCCGACAGTGGCATGAGGAACTTCCCCTGATCAAATTATTATTATGTATTGCACACGACTGCTTCGGTTTAAGCGACCGAGAATATAACGAGAGTGTCCGGAATGTCTCGTTATTAATCTGAAATACAATGCTTTTATCTGATAAAACGACTGCCGCTAAGAATAAGGCACGAAAAAAAACGCTGCGTAAGCAGCGTTTCATGTTCTCTGGCTGAGAGAAGATCGAAGGTGATAATCAGGTCGGGTTGCGACTTAATACACGGCGTCCTTCACGGTAACGCTTTTTCCAGTAGTCATCATTGAGACTGGAGATCATGACGCCACTGCTGGTGGAGGCATGAACGAAATTGTCGTTACCCAGATAAATACCCACATGACGACCAGTCGAACCGGCACGGAACATCACCAGATCGCCAGGACGCAGTTTACTGCGGGTAATCTCTTTACCGGTGTCCTGCTGCTCAGAGGTCGAGCGCGGTAATTCTAAGCCAAACTGATCGCGGAAAGTGCGTTGTACAAAGGCGGAACAATCGATCCCGCGTTTGGTATCGCCACCGAGGCGATAGCGCACACCTTTCCAGACGGCGTATTGTTCCATGATGCGCGACTTAACGTCGACGTTACGCACCATTTCTTCAAACTCATCCTGAGACGCCTGAAGTAAAAAACCATTGTGGTTGTTAACTTCATGATTCTCGTTATTCGCGTTTTGACTGCTATGGGTACTGCTACAAGCTGAGAGGAGTGTGGCCAGCGCCAGTGCGGGCACGATCCGCAAGATATATCTCAGTATTGGTTGAGACTTGACCATTATTCGGGTTTTCCTTCGATTTCCTTACGACAAAATTGTCGCCAGCCAGATGACAAAACAGGGAGATTAATAAGCGAAACAGCCTAAGACAAATCCTTAATTACTAAAATGTGTTAATGGACACATTTTAACGGTAAAAAATCCGAATTTTCTGCCGCTGTAGCCTCACTGCGACTGAGGTTAACTGATTACAGACGCCGTGGCGAGTGCTTTTAATCAATTTCATATAGGTTTTTTTGATGTGAAATCAAACCGTAACACACTGACTACTTTAGCAACAATTGTGGTGAAATGATGATGAGAACAGGCAGTGAAAGGGGCGTCAATTCAGGGCATAGCCTCTGTTTTTGGAGTTTTCTTAATTGACAGAGGGTGTTGGTGGCTATTTAACCTGTCAGCAGGGTCATAACCTTTTCTTTTCGTGAATTTAATTAGCAGGCTAATAGTGGTGGGCTGTTTTTTATAAGCGCGGACGGTTAAGACCAGGGCGATTAAATCGTCCGCGCTTAACATTTACGTCACGGGCTTATATTTACCCGGTAATTTGCGATAAAACCAGTTAACCAGCACGTCACTGGCCGGCGTTAATAGCCACCAGCTCAGCCCCACTAATATCACTGACATTGAACCGACGGCAATATCGGTAAACCAGTGTGCACCCGCCATGACGCGCGGCAGTGAAAATATCACCACAATAGCGGTGGCAATTAAAAAACGGCTAAAACCAAAATAACGCCAGATAAAGCAGGCGAAAATAATCAGCATCATACCGTGGTCGCCTGGGAAGCTGTCTTTCGAGGCATCTTTAGCGGGGATACCGGTCAGTTCGCTGACGCGATGCACATTCTCGAAGAACAGCGTCGGACTGGAGTGTTTCACCGGCAACAGGTGGCCCAGCTGGTTAAGCACCACGGCGGTGAGCAGCATAGTGATGCCGATAGCCAGCATCCGCCGCCGCGCCTGTGGCGTTTCACGTCGCCAGATCGACAGATAAAGCAGGCCCATGGCCAGCAATGACACCGCATCAAAACCACGAAAATTGGTGATGGCGACGATCAGTGCGAACAGCGGATGGCTCACCATCTGATTGTTGAAGCCATAGAATATAGTTTTATCAATGCCGAACCAGAAACCATGTTCTGGCGGCAGATACCACGAAAGAAAGAGCACTACGCCCAGTGCATTAAGCAGCAGGATAGTAATAAGGCGGGTTGCGCGCATAATCAGAACTCATTTAAAAAAATAACCGCCGACAATACCTGTCTTAGCGTAAACGGCACTTCAACAACGCCGATTGTAGCCGATTCCAGTCAGCCTGCTGAGAATGGATGATCTCAATGCGGCTATCGGGTGGCGGTGTGGCGAGGGTTTCACTCTGCAACTCTTTTGCCTGGCAGTTAATACGCATTGTGCCTTCTGGCGTGCGCATCACACCTTTAACACGATCGACCGCTGCCTGCCGTACCCACTCCAGCAGTGCGCCGCTGTCGAACAGCGTATCAGCATCAAACAGCCAGCCGCATGCGCTGTAACCCTGGCCGTGATTCAGCGCCCGACGCCAGCGTGCTTCGCCATCCAGACGTAACGCCGTCAGACCGCTAGTGGGATTTGCCGGATGATGATGATGCGGCAGAGGGATATCGCGTGGCTGATACGGCATATCCAGCAGGGAAAGGGGGACCTGACCAAATTCTGTCTGTATTAATGGACGCGGAGGCTGCATCTGCTGCTGCCAGTCAGCCAGGCGCTGACGGTCCGCTTCATCCCAGCAATCACGCTTATTGGCGATGACAATATCGGCAGCCGCGAGCTGATCGCGGAAATTTTCATTCGCAACGATGCGAGGATCGGCCAGCTGACGCGCATCCAGCAGTGTCAGGGTGGCATTCAATTGCAACCACGCCTGATAAACCGGCGCACTTAACATTTCTAACACCTGACGGGGATGGCCCAAGCCGGTGGGCTCAATCAGCAGCCGATCGGGCTTACTCTTTAGCAGCATATTCAGCCCGACCTGCATCGGCAGGCCATTCACGCAACACAGGCAGCCGCCGGGGATTTCTTTCAGCGTGGCGCCGCGATCGGCCAGCAGGGTGCCGTCGATCCCGATCTCACCAAATTCGTTGACCAGCACTGCCCACTTTTCCCCGGCGGGCCTGGCGGCCAGCAGATGGCAGAGCAGCGTGGTTTTGCCGCTACCCAGAAAGCCGGTGATCAGGTTAACGCGTGTCATAAGCCAACTCCTGCCAGAGAATAGCGTGATAATGTAATACTATAACATTATCACGATAGGCAGAAGGCTACCGGTCAGTCTGCTCGACCCATGTAGCGGCGTTCAGCGATATGGATACGGATGCGATCACCATTGCTGAGGTATTCCGGCACCTGGATAGAGAGACCCGTGCTCATGCCGGCTGGTTTGGTGCGGGCACTGGCTGAAGCACCTTTAATGCCGGGAGAGGTATCCACGATTTCCATGTCTACGGTTTGTGGCAGTTCCAGTGCCAGCACCTGACCTTCCATCGTCAGTACGTGAATGCCAGGGATGCCGCCTTCAGGGATAAACAGCAGCTCTTCTTCAATCTGCTCCTGTTTAAAGGAGTAGGGGGTGTAATCCTCATCATCCATAAAAATGTATTCGTCACCATCTATATAAGAGAAGGTCACGCTGCGGCGGCTGAGCGAAATTGCATCAATAATCTCGTCGCCCTTGAAGCGTTCTTCGACTTTTAAACCGGTGCGGACATCGGTAAAGCGCATTTTATACAGGGTGGCGGCACCGCGTGCGCTGGGGCTCTGGACATCAATGTCCTTAACCAGCAGCAGTTTACCGTTGTGCGTGACGGCCATCCCTTTTTTGATTTCATTGGCTTTTGGCATTGCTGTTCTCGCTATCTTGAGAGTGAAGTGCGCGCAACGTTACTCGCGCCGGTGAAAACTGGCAATATCGTGGATGCGAAATTTTATGTCAGGCCGCGGCTTTCATGGTAATTAGCGCGGTGGACTGCTATTGTCGCCGCGACTTTCTCTGCCGGAGCACAGCATGCAATGCCGTAGCCAATGCGGTGCCTGTTGCACGGCACCTTCGATCTCCTCGCCGATTCCTGGCATGCCTGACGGCAAGCCCGCCAACACGCCCTGTATTCAGCTTGATGACACACTTCGCTGCAAACTGTTTGGCTCACCACTGCGTCCAGCTGTCTGCGCAGGTCTGCAACCCACACACAGCATGTGCGGCGATTCCCGTCATCAGGCGATGACATATCTGCTGCAACTCGAAGCGGATACCGCGCCCTGAGGCGCTGACGCTGCTGAAATTTCTGGTCCGGCAATCTCTGGTTTACAGCAACCGCGTCAGCCTGTTCACTTTTTATTCCCCTTAACCGCCCTGAAATGTGCGTAACATCAAAAATCTGTTACGCCATTTGCGCATTTTCTTGCCTCCGGAAAGTTGCTGTACCACAATCCCTGAAACGTTTCAGCGGTGACTGCGCCACCTGTTTTCAACAGCATGGCGTAAAAAAATCCCCACTGGCTGAAACGATTCAATCTCAGCAAGCGAGGAGAATTATGTTCCAGCTCGAATTGCAGGCCATCCATACCGGAGCCAGCGCCCAGAACAAAGAAGAGGCCATTCGTCAGGTCGCTGCCGCGTTAACCGCTGCAGGTAATGTGACGGAAGGCTACGTCAACGGCATGCTGGCGCGCGAACAGCAGACCTCAACCTTCCTCGGCAACGGCATCGCCATCCCTCATGGCACCACCGATACCCGCGATCTGGTGCTAAAAACCGGTGTTCAGGTGTTCCAGTTCCCGCAGGGCATTGCCTGGGGCGACGATCAGACCGCCTATGTCGCTATCGGGATTGCTGCTAAGTCAGATGAACATCTGGCGCTGCTGCGTCAGCTGACGCATGTTCTGAGCGATGACTCTATCGCCGAACAGCTTAAAACCGCCTCTGCTGAAGATCTTCGTGCGTTGCTGATGGGCGAGAAACAAGCCGCCGAGTTCAGCTTCGACACTTCATTAATTACGCTGAACGTCGCTGCCAGCGATCTGATCACCCTGCAGGCAATGAACGCCGGTCGGCTGCAGTCCGCGGGCGTGGTGGATGCCAGCTACGTCGCAGACGTGGTTTCAACGACGCCGCTGAATCTGGGGCAGGGCATCTGGCTCAGCGACAGCAGCCTCGGCAACCTGCGCAGCGGCGTGGCTATCAGTCGCGCTGAACATGCCTTCGACCATAAGGGCGAACAGGCTGCACTGTTAATCAGCGTGTCGGCGACCGATGAGCGTCCGCTGGAAGTGCTGGGTTACCTCAGCGCATTACTGCAGCAGGGCAAAGCCGATCGTCTGCTGAAAGCTGATGCGGCAGGCGTTTACGCGCTACTGACCAGCGAAGTCGATGAGCAGGCTGAGGTGCTGACCGCCGAATACACCATCCGTAACGAACATGGCCTGCATGCCCGTCCGGGCACCGCGCTGGTCAGCGTGATCAAGCAGTTCAACAGCGACATCACCGTGACAAACCTCGACGGCAGCGGTAAACCTGCCAATGGCCGCAGCCTGATGAAAGTGGTTGCGCTGGGCGTGAAGAAAGGCCATCGCCTGCGCTTCACTGCCAGCGGTGACGATGCACAGCAGGCGCTGAACGCGATTGAAGAAGCGATCACCAGCGGTCTGGGCGAGGGGGCATCATGAGCAGACGCGTCGCCACCATTACGCTGAATCCGGCGTATGACCTGGTGGGCTATACCCCTGAAATTGAACGTGGCGAAGTGAACCTGGTGAAAACTACCGGGCTGCATGCTGCGGGCAAGGGCATCAACGTCGCCAAAGTTCTGAAAGACCTGGGTATCGATGTCACCGTAGGTGGCTTCCTGGGTAAAGAGAATCAGGACGGGTTCCAGCAGCTGTTCAGCGAGCTGGGCATTGCTAACCGTTTCCAGGTGGTGCCAGGCCGTACCCGTATCAACGTTAAACTCACTGAACAGACCGGCGACGTTACCGATCTGAATTTCTCCGGTTTTCAGGTGACGGGTCAGGACTGGGATCGTTTTACCTCCGACTCGCTGACCTGGCTGGGCCAGTTCGATATGGTCTGCGTCAGCGGCAGCCTGCCGGAAGGTGTCGATCACGATGCCTTTACCCGCTGGATGACCGAACTGCGCACCCACTGCCCTTGCATCATCTTTGACAGCAGCCGCGAAGCACTGGTGGCAGGCCTGAAAGCGGCACCGTGGCTGGTTAAACCGAACCGCCGTGAGCTGGAAATCTGGGCCGGTCGCAAACTGCCAACCCTGCAGGATGTGATTGGTGCTGCGCACGAACTGCGCGAGCAGGGTATCGCCCATGTGGTGATTTCACTGGGCGCAGAAGGCGCGCTATGGGTCAACGCCTCGGGTGAATGGATTGCTAAACCGCCGGTGTGTGAAGTCGTCAGCACCGTGGGTGCAGGTGATTCCATGGTTGGCGGCCTGATTTATGGCCTGCTGATGCGCGAATCCAGCGAACACACGCTGCGTCTTGCGACTGCCGTGGCGGCAATGGCCGTCAGCCAGAGCAATGTCGGCGTTTCCGATCGTACTCAGTTGGCCGCAATGATGGCGCGCGTCGACTTACAACCCGTTAACTGACAGCAGGAGAGCGATAATGAAAACGCTGCTGATTAAAGACCCTGTACTGGGACTGGCTTCCGCTTATATGGCGCAACAACGTCTGGCTGCGGCCGCACCTGCTGCGGGCCTGACTCTGACTGATAACCCTGCCGACGCTGAACTGGCGATCGTGCTGGGCAAAAACGTGCCGGACGATGCGGCGCTGAACGGTAAAGCGGTCTGGCTGGGCGATATCCAGCTGGCAGTTCGCGAGCCGGAAACTTTCCTGAACCGGGCGAAAGCCGAAGCCAAAACCTGGCAGTCAACCGCTGCGGTGGCCACATCGGCTGGCGCTGCTGCTGCGGCACCGGCTCAGACTGGCGCGCCGAAACGCGTGGTTGCCGTTACCGCCTGTCCGACCGGCGTGGCGCACACCTTTATGGCTGCCGAGGCGATTCAGGCCGAAGCGACCCGCCGCGGCTGGTGGGTGAAAGTTGAAACCCGCGGTTCCGTGGGGGCCGGTAATGCAATTACCCCGGAAGAAGTGGCTGCTGCCGATCTGGTGATCGTCGCTGCTGATATCGAAGTCGATCTGGCGAAATTTGCCGGTAAGCCGATGTACCGCACCTCAACCGGTCTGGCGCTGAAGAAAACTGCGCAGGAACTGGATAAAGCGGTAGCAGAAGCGAAGCCGTATAAAGCGGCGGCTGCCGGACAGAGCAATACCAGCGAAGAAGAGAAGAAAGGCGGCGCGGGGGCTTATCGTCACCTGCTGACCGGTGTTTCTTACATGCTGCCGATGGTGGTCGCGGGTGGTCTGAGCATCGCCCTGTCGTTCGCTTTTGGTATCACAGCCTTTAAAGAGCAGGGCACACTGGCTGCGGCACTGATGCAAATCGGTGGAGGCAGCGCCTTTGCCCTGATGGTACCGGTGCTGGCGGGCTTTATCGCCTTCTCTATTGCTGACCGCCCGGGTCTGACGCCAGGTCTGATTGGCGGTATGATCGCAACCAGCATCAACGCAGGCTTCTTAGGCGGTATCATCGCAGGCTTTATTGCCGGTTATGCAGCGAAGCTGATCAGCGGCAAGGTGAAACTGCCGCAGAGTATGGAAGCGCTGAAACCGATACTGATTATTCCGCTCTTTGCCAGCCTGATCACCGGTCTGCTGATGATCTACGTGGTGGGTAAACCGGTTGCAGGCATCATGAATGGCCTGACGCACTGGCTGGCCAACATGGGTACGGCGAATGCGGTCCTGCTGGGTGCGATTCTGGGCGGCATGATGTGTACCGATATGGGTGGTCCGGTGAACAAAGTGGCTTACGCATTTGGCGTTGGCCTACTGAGTTCGCAGACGTATGCACCGATGGCCGCCATCATGGCCGCCGGTATGGTGCCACCGCTGGCGATGGGTCTGGCTACGCTGGTTGCCCGTCGTAAATTCAACAAAGGTCAGCAGGAAGGCGGTAAAGCGGCACTGGTTCTGGGTCTCTGCTTTATCTCTGAAGGTGCGATTCCGTTCGCTGCCCGTGACCCGATGCGCGTTCTGCCTTGCTGTATCGTCGGCGGCGCGGTTACAGGCGCGATCTCCATGGCGATTGGCGCGAAACTGATGGCACCGCACGGTGGACTGTTTGTCCTGCTGATCCCTGGCGCAATCACCCCGGTTGTCGGCTATCTGATGGCGATTATCATCGGCACCGCGATTGCCGGTCTGAGCTATGCAGTTCTGAAACGTCCGGAAGAGCAGCTGGCGAAAGCCTGATGTGCAGAAGTGCCTAATCTGCTGAAGTAAAAATAACAGGGAGCCGGATGGCTCCCTGTTATTCCAGTTGACAAAGTCGGGCCCGGTGGCGGTGAGACCGAGCTGGCACTGGGAACACGGTCAGATCGGAAAGACGCAAAAGCCGCCATCCATGGCACGCCCGGCCCGCGCGATTACGCACCTCATCCCTGAGGTGCGCCCGTAAACGGGCCAACGCGTTGCGTTGTTCAAAAACGCTCCCGGCGTTTTTATCCGGGCGGCGGGACGCTTTCCTCCTCTGACCCTGTTCCCTGCGCATTGAGCTAATACGTTGCTGCCAGGTTCAACCGGCTTTCGGTTCGTGAGCGGTCTGAGGGAGCCATCTGGCTCCCTTTTTCTATCCCTGCTGCTCGGCTTTCAGCCAGGCAATCTCATCTTTCCAGATATCGGGATTGATGGTCTCCAGAATCAACGGGATACCATCAAACCGGGGATCTTTCATCAGCCAGCTAAACGCCGTTTTGCCGATATTCCCTTCACCCAGACTGTGATGGCGGTCAACGCGACTGTCAAAGGCGCTTTTGGCATCGTTCAGGTGCATGCCGCGCAGATAGTTAAAGCCGACAATGCGCTCAAACTCAGCAAAGGTCGCTTCGCAGTCCGCTTCGGTGCGCAGGTCATAACCGCCAGCAAATGCATGGCAGGTATCAATGCAGACGCCGACGCGCGACTTATCTTCGACATGCTCAATAATGGTGGCGAGATGCTCGAAGCGGAAACCCAGGTTACTGCCCTGACCGGCGGTATTTTCAATTACGGCCGTCACGTTCTGCGTCTGATCGAGCGCGATGTTAATCGACTCTGCAATCCGCTTCAGGCACGCTTCTTCGTCAATCTGATGCAGATGGCTGCCGGGATGGAAATTGAGCAGCGTCAAGCCGAGCTGATCACAACGTTGCAGTTCATCAATAAAAGCCGCGCGGGATTTCTCCAGCGCCTCTTCAACCGGATGACCGAGGTTAATCAGAAAACTGTCGTGCGGCAGGATTTGCTGCGGACTGAATTTGTACGTCTCGCAGGCGGCGCGAAAAGCATCAATCACCTCGGTGGAGAGCGGGGCGGCCTTCCACTGACGCTGATTTTTAGTAAAGAGGGCGAAGGCGGTGGCTTCTATTTCATGGGCGCGGATCACGGCCTGATCTACGCCACCTGCCGCACTCACGTGTGCGCCAATATATTTCATGCCTTACTCCTGGGGGCTATGCACGGGTGAAGCGGCATGATACCCGATGCCGCTAGCCCATGAAATGTTGCACCAGCAGATTGATGGTGCCGCCGCCCGCGATTAACCAGCCAAATACCAGTGCGCCCAGCAGCAACGGTTTAACGCCAGCCTCACGCAGCGCGCCAAAACGGGTGGTTAAGCCCAGCGCGGCCATCGCCATTGCCAGCAGCAGACCCGCCAGTGCATTCAGCGTGGCCACCAACGCCGCAGGCAACAGTTGCAGCGAGTTAAACAGCGCGACCGCGATAAACAGCAGGGCGAACCAGGGAAAGGTCACCGGCTGACGCGCCTGGCTCGCGTTGCGTTTGCCGCGGATTACCGCACTCAGGCAGAGCAGGAACGGCGCCAGCATCATTACCCGCAGCATTTTGGCAATCACGGCGCTGTTCTCAGCCTCCGGGCTGATACTGTGCCCGGCGGCCACGACCTGCGCCACTTCATGAATGGTTGAGCCAGTGAATACCCCAAACTGTGCGGCACTCAGCCCCGGAAACAGGTGATGCGCCAGCGGCCACAGCAGCGGATAGATAAAGATGGCCAGCGTGCCGAACAGCACCACAGTCGCGATAGCCACCGCAACTTTCGATGGCGCGGCTTTCACCACCGGCTCGGTCGCCAGTACGGCCGCCGCACCGCAGATACTGCTGCCTGCACCAATCAGCCAGACGGTATCGCGATCCAGCTTCAGCAGCCGGATGCCCAGCAGGCAGGTCACTAAGAAGGTGCTGCTCAGCGTCAGCGCATCAATCAGGATGCCGCTGAAACCGACGTCAGCGATCTGCTGTAAAGTAATGCGAAAGCCAAACAGGATGATCCCCAGCCGCAGCAGCTTCTGCTTAGCCAGCACCACGCCGCTGTCGCAGCGCGACGCCAGCGGCATATAAATGCGATTACCGACCAGGATGCCCAGCATAATCGCCAGGGTCAGTGAACCCAGCCCTGCTGCTGCAATTGCCGGTTGCTGCGCCAGCCAGCTGGCAGCCCCGGCAATCGCGGCAGTCAGCAGCAGACCAGGGAACCAGAGCGCAACGGGATGATGCGTTTTAGGGATGCTCAGTTCGGTCATGGTGTCACTCCTCGTGGTTGAGTCATGATCATGAGGGCGACTGGCTTAAAAGTGAAATTGATAATATATTTATAATTGACCAGAATAAACGATAAGGCAGCAATCATGATAGTTTCGCGTCTGCGCCGCTGGGCGACGCTGATCAAAAAAGATATGTTCGTGCTGTGGTTCGCCTTTCGCGATCCGCGCACGCCCTGGTGGAACAAGCTGGGCATGCTGGGGCTGGTTGCTTATGGGGTCAGCCCGATCGATCTCATCCCGGATGTGATCCCGTTTGTCGGTCTGCTGGATGACGCGGTGATTATTCCCACAGGCGTCATGATCCTGTTGCGTCTGCTGCCGCGAGAGGTGCGCATCACCAGCAGCGAGCGGGCGCAGTCCCAGCGTTCGCGCGGCAAAAAGATGGCAGGCTGGCTGGTAGTCATCGGGCTGATCTGGCTGGCGTTAATCATTTACCTTGTCAGGCACTCACTGAGTTAAGAGGCGACGATGCACATTACGCTGCGACAAATCGAAGTGTTCACCGAAGTGCTGAAGAGCGGCTCCACCACTCAGGCGTCGCAACTGCTGGCACTGTCGCAGTCGGCGGTCAGCGCGGCGCTGGCCGATCTGGAGAGTCAGCTCGGGGTACAGCTGTTTGACCGGGTCGGCAAACGGCTGGTACTGAATGAGCATGGGCGACTGCTCTATCCGCGTGCGGTCGGGCTGCTGGAGCAGGCGGGCGAAATTGAGCAGCTATTCAAAGAGGATAACGGCGCGATCCGCATCTTTGCCAGCAGCACCATTGGTAACTATCTGCTGCCGGGCATGATGGCGGCCTATCGTCGCGATTTTCCCGGTCTGCCGCTGGAGCTGAGCGTCGGCAACAGTCAGGATGTGATTCAGGCGGTTTCCGATTTTCGCGTGGATGTCGGCCTGATTGAAGGGCCGTGCCATATGACCGAACTGGTCAGCGAACCCTGGCTGGAAGATGAGCTGGTGGTGTTTGCCGCGCCCGATGCCGCCATTCTGCAACAGCCGGTAACGCTGAAAACCCTGGCAGAAGCGCCGTGGATCCTGCGTGAACGCGGATCCGGCACCCGGGAAATCGTCGACTATCTGCTGCTGTCTCACCTGCCAAGTTTTCAACTGGGTATGGAGCTGGGCAACTCCGAAGCGATCAAGCATGCCGTGCGGCACGGCATGGGCATCAGCTGTCTTTCGCGCCGGGTGATTGCCGATTTGCTGGAGGCGGGGACGCTGGCAGAACTGACGATTCCGTTGCCGCGTCTGACCCGGACGCTCTATCGCATCCATCATCGGCAGAAGCATATTTCAAAGGCACTGACGCGCTTTTTGTCCTATTGTCGTGAGTGATTGCTAATAATTCGGGCGCGATCATGAACTTAACTTATAACAGCATGGCATCAGCTATACAGAGGCGGTCTGGCTGCTACAATCGCGCCTCATTTTTACCCAGCGTAGCGTTAACACATGCATAATGACTCAAAAACAACACAACAACCTGCATTACGACGTGCGTTAAAAGCCCGTCATCTGACGATGATCGCCATCGGCGGCTCCATCGGTACCGGCCTGTTTGTCGCCTCCGGCGCTACCATTGCTCAGGCTGGCCCCGGCGGGGCACTGCTCTCCTACATGCTGATCGGCCTGATGGTCTACTTCCTGATGACCAGTCTCGGTGAGCTGGCAGCCTTCATGCCCGTATCCGGTTCTTTCGCCACCTACGGCGCAAAATATGTCGAAGAGGGCTTTGGTTTCGCACTCGGCTGGAACTACTGGTACAACTGGGCGGTGACCATCGCGGTTGACCTGGTGGCGTCCCAGCTGGTGATGACCTACTGGTTCCCCGACACGCCGGGCTGGATCTGGAGCGCGCTGTTCCTGGGACTGATATTCCTGCTTAACTACATCTCAGTAAAAGGTTTTGGCGAGGCGGAGTACTGGTTCTCGCTGATTAAAGTGGCCACCGTCATTATCTTTATCATCGTGGGCGTGCTGATGATCACCGGCATCATGCGCGGTGCGGAGCATGCGGGCTGGCAGAACTGGCAGGTGGGCGATGCGCCATTTGCGGGCGGCTTTGCGGCGATGATTGGCGTGGCGATGATTGTGGGATTCTCCTTCCAGGGCACCGAGCTGATCGGTATCGCGGCGGGCGAATCTGAAGACCCGGCAAAAAATATTCCGCGTGCCGTGCGGCAGATTTTCTGGCGTATCCTGCTGTTCTATGTGTTCGCCATCCTGATTATCAGCCTGATTCTGCCGTATACCGATCCGCAATTACTGCACAACGACATTGACGATATCAGCGTCAGCCCATTCACTCTGGTGTTCCGCAACGCGGGTCTGCTCTCTGCGGCAGCGGTGATGAATGCGGTGATCCTGACGGCGGTGCTGTCTGCCGGCAACTCCGGTATGTATGCCTCAACGCGCATGCTGTACAACCTGGCCTCTGAAGGTAAAGCGCCGCGTATTTTCGCGAAGCTCTCAAAGGGCGGCGTGCCGCGCAATGCCTTATGGGCGACCACCGTCGTGGCCGGGCTGTGCTTCCTGACCTCAAAATTTGGCAATCAGGAAGTTTATCTGTGGCTGCTGAACACCTCAGGCATGACCGGTTTTATCGCCTGGCTGGGTATTGCCATCAGCCACTATCGCTTCCGTCGCGGTTATGTCGCCCAGGGACGTGACCTGAACGATCTGCCATACCGTTCCGGCTTCTTCCCGCTGGGACCGATTTTTGCCTTCGTGCTCTGCCTGATCATCACGCTGGGTCAGAACTATCAGGCCTTCCTCAACGACAGCATCGACTGGTACGGCGTAGCGGCCACCTATATCGGTCTTCCGCTGTTCCTGATTATCTGGTTTGGTTACAAGCTGACGCGCGGGAGCCGTTTCGTGAAGTACAGCGAGATGGATTTCCCGGTTCATAAAGATTAGCTCTGTGCGCTTGCGCTGTTGAGTCAGATGCCTGACACAGCGCGTTGAGGCTGCTCCCGGCCTTAAAGCGATGGGAGCATACGTCTGAAGCAAAGCATAGCGGGCCAGGGATGGCCCGCGCTGAGCATGCCAGGGATGGCGTTTATGCGTCTTTGCGAAAGACGTATGCTCCCTGAGCAAGTGCCCCATCTGCAACCTCAACGCGCTGTGTCTGCCGGTATCCTGCCCATAACAACACCGTTTTTTACCCTTTTTTCACGTCTCGCTTACCTTCACGAATTGATAATTATTATCACCTGCACTATTGTGGCTGCGTTTTCTGACGTGATAGCCACACAGGGTTCAAACATGACTACCGAAACTTCGCTGCTGGCGGGGGAAGAGACGCTTCACCACACCATGCAAAATTACCATCAGGTGCTGCGCCGCCGCCTGATCTGGATTGGCGTATTACTGGTGGCCATTGTCGCCTCGCTGATCCTCGACTTCACGCTGGGTCCGGCCGGACTCTCACTTGATACGCTGTGGAATACGCTGCTTAGCCCTGACAGCGTGGATGCCGGCACCCGCGTTATCGTCTGGGACATTCGTTTACCCTATGCGCTGATGGCGCTGGTGGTAGGGCTGTCACTGGGCCTGGCTGGTGCAGAAATGCAGACCATCCTAAACAACCCGCTGGCCAGCCCGTTTACACTCGGTGTCTCCTCGGCGGCGGCGTTTGGTGCTGCACTGGCGATCATCCTCGGTGTGGGTATCCCCGGCATTCCTGATCAGTGGTTAATCTCTGCCAACGCCTTTGTCTTTGCGCTGTTTGCCGCGCTGATGCTGGATGCCGTGACCCGCTGGACGCAGGTTTCATCGGCGGGCGTAGTCCTGTTCGGTATTGCGCTGGTCTTTACCTTTAATGCGCTGGTCTCAATGATGCAGTTCATCGCCAGCGAAGACACCCTGCAGGGTCTGGTGTTCTGGACCATGGGCAGCCTGGCGCGTGCTTCCTGGGAGAAGCTGGGCGTATTGACCGTCGCGCTGGCCATTCTGGTGCCGTTCTCAATGATGAGCAGCTGGAAGCTGACGGCGCTGCGTCTGGGTGAAGATCGTGCGGTGAGCTTTGGTATCGATGTACGTCGTCTGCGCCTTACCACCCTGCTGCGCATCAGCATTCTCTCGGCGCTGGCGGTGGCGTTTGTTGGCCCGATAGGCTTCATCGGTCTGGTGGCACCGCATATTGCCCGCATGATGTTTGGTGAAGATCACCGCTTCTATCTGCCCGCCAGTGCGCTGGTTGGTGCGCTGGTGCTGTCGCTGGCGTCGGTCGCCTCGAAAAACCTGCTCCCCGGTGTGATCATCCCGGTCGGCATTGTCACCTCACTGATTGGCGTGCCGTTCTTCCTGAGTATTATTCTGCGTCATCGGGGGACAGTGTGATGGAACAGGGTCTGACGTTACGCGGCTTCAGTGCCGGTTATCCCAAACATAAAGTCATTGAAAATCTCAACGTGGCACCGCTGCCGCGCGGGGAAATTACCGTATTGCTCGGACCGAATGGCTGCGGTAAATCGACACTGCTGCGTGCGCTGGCCGGACTGAATAAAGGTCAGGGTGAGATGTGGCTCAACGGTAAAGATCTGATGACCCAGCCGTTTGCCCGCCGCGCGAAGAACGTGGTCTATCTGCCGCAGTCATTGCCTGCGGGCGTGCATCTGCATGTGCTGGAGTCGATCATTGTGGCGCAGCGTGCCTCCGGTGGACTGCACAGCGCCAGCAGCGAAGCGGAAATCATGCATCTGCTGGAACAGCTGGGGATTGCGCATCTCGCGATGCGTTACCTCGATCAGCTCTCCGGCGGTCAGAAGCAACTGGTCGGACTGGCACAGTCACTGATCCGTCGCCCTAAGCTGCTGCTGCTGGATGAACCGCTGAGCGCGCTGGACCTCAATTACCAGTTCCACGTGATGGATCTGGTCCGCCGCGAAACAGCCCAGCGCAACATCGTGACGGTGGTGGTGGTGCATGACATCAACATCGCGCTGCGTCATGCGCAACACGCGCTGATGCTGAAGCAGGGCGCGCTGGTAGCGGAAGGGCAACCGGATAAGGTGATCACGCCTGCTACGCTGGCGAAGGTGTATGGCGTGAATGGCCGTATCGAACATTGCTCGCGCGGCATTCCGCAGGTGATGATCGACGGGCTGACCGGACCGGCACTGGTCTGAGAATCGGGCTGGCCTTGAGCCAGCGTTTGCGGCAGTACAGTATGCAGAAAAATTCAGGGCCGCAATTGCGGCCCTGATTATTCACGCCAGCAGATGCTGTGCATGGAAGCGCAGATGATCTTCCACGAAGCTGGCGATAAAGAAGTAGCTATGGTCATAACCCGGCTGAATACGCAGCGTCAGCGGGAAACCGACTTCTCTGGCGATCTCCTCTAACCGCTCCGGCTGCAGCTGATCGGCCAGGAACTGATCGCTGTCGCCCTGATCGATCAGGACTGGCAGACGATGCGACACCTCCGCCATCAGCTGGCAGCTGTCATATTCCCGCCACGCTGCCTGGTCATCGCCCAGATAGGCCTGAAACGCTTTCTGGCCCCACGGCACCTGCATCGGGTTCACAATCGGCGCAAAGGCAGACGCCGAGGCAAAGCGGTTACCCAGACGCAGCGCCAGCATCAGCGCGCCGTGTCCGCCCATGGAGTGACCCATAATCGACTGACGTTCACTGACCTTGAAGTTGTCGGCAATCAGGGCGGGCAGCTCGCTGCTCAGATAGTCAAACATGCGGAAATGCGTGGCCCAGGGTTGCTGAGTGGCATTGAGATAAAATCCCGCGCCCTGACCCAGATCGTAGCCCTCATCGTTGGCAACGCCTTCGCCGCGCGGGCTGGTATCCGGCATAATCAGCACCAGACCCAGTTCCGCCGCCACGCGCTGCGCGCCCGCTTTGGTGGTGAAGTTCTCATCGTTGCAGGTCAGCCCGGCCAGAAACCAGACCACCGGCGGCGGCGCATCACCGTGCGGCTCAGGCAGATAGATGCTGAAGGTCATCGGGCAGTTCAGCACGGCCGACTGATGACGCCAGCGCTGCTGCCAGCCGCCAAAAATACGGTGTTCTTCCAGTAGCTCCAGAGTGGATGCCATAACGCCTCCTGATTATTTGTTAAAGTGCACGACCGAGCGAATCGATTTTCCTTCGTGCATCAAATCAAAGGCGTCGTTGATCTCTTCGAGCGGCATGGTGTGGGTGATGAAGTCGTTCAGGGCAAACTTACCATCAAGGTAATCCTGCACAATGCCAGGCAGCTGTGAACGGCCTTTCACGCCACCAAAGGCGGAACCGCGCCAGACGCGACCGGTTACCAGCTGGAACGGACGGGTAGAGATCTCTTCACCGGCACCGGCGACGCCGATAATCACAGACTCGCCCCAGCCTTTGTGGCAGCACTCCAGCGCAGAGCGCATTACGTTGACGTTACCGATGCATTCAAACGAGAAGTCCACGCCGCCGTCGGTCAGCTCGACAATCACATCCTGAATCGGCTTATCGTAATCTTTCGGGTTAATCAGATCGGTGGCACCCAGTTTGCGCGCCAGATCGAATTTGCTGGTGTTGAGGTCGATTGCGATGATGCGTCCGGCTTTCGCCATTTTGGCGCCGATGACCGCAGAAAGACCAATGCCGCCGAGACCGAAGATTGCCACGGTGTCGCCTTCTTTCACTTTGGCGGTGTTCATTACCGCGCCCATGCCGGTGGTGACGCCACAGCCCAGCAGGCAAACTTCTTCCAGCGGCGCTTCTTTACTGATTTTCGCCAGTGAGATCTCCGGGATGACGGTGTATTCAGAGAAAGTCGAGGTGCCCATATAGTGGAAAATCGGTTTACCATCTTTGAAGAAGCGGGTGGTGCCGTCCGGCATCAGACCTTTACCCTGGGTGGTTCGGATCGCCTGACAGAGGTTAGTTTTGCCCGACAGACAATATTTACATTTGCCACACTCTGGCGTGTAAAGCGGAATGACATGGTCACCCACTTCTACGCTGGTCACGCCTTCGCCCACGGCTTCCACGATGCCGCCGCCTTCATGGCCGAGAATCGCCGGGAAAACGCCTTCCGGGTCAGTGCCGGAGAGGGTATAGGCGTCAGTATGACAGACACCGGTCGCGACAATGCGTACCAGCACTTCGCCTTTTTGCGGTGGCATCAAATCCACTTCTTCGATTTTCAGCGGTTCGCCAGCGGCCCAGGCAACAGCGGCACGGGTTTTGATCATGTTCATGCAATCCCTCTTCCAGTCAGATTGTGACGCGCGATGGCGTCGTGTGGTTATGGTTTAAACATAGCGTGGAACGCTTATTCCGCCGCCTGTAATGGGTGAATCAGCTCATCGTTAAGCGGACGATCGTCAAACTGTTCAATAATCAGGTATTTCAGCGCTTCGACATTGGGGGTAAAGGCGTCGCGTCGCCACATCAGCCAGGTGGCGGTATCGCGATAAGCGGCGGGTAAGGTATGTGCCTGTACCCGCGATCGGTCTGCCATCTGCTTCAGCACCGAGGCCGGGATCATCGCAACGCCTGCGCCGCCCGCCACACAGGCCAGCATGGCGTGATAGGACTGAATCTCCATCACGTTGTCGGGCGCGGTCTGGCTGTCGCGATACCAGCTCTCCAGCTTCACCCGGTAAGAGCAGCTGTTGCGGAAGGCAAACAGGGTGTCGTCCTGCACATCGCGCGCCGTGGTAATAGGCGCATGATCCAGCCCGGTGATCAGCACCATCTCCTCGCGAAACGCGATGCAGCCATTCAGATCGTCATGGGAAACCGGCCCATCCACCAGCGCGGCAGCCAGCGTACCTTCGCGGACCCGGTCAATAATTTCGCCCGAGGTGCCGGTAATCAGCGACAGCGCCACTTTAGGGAAGCGCTGGTGATAGGCGGCGAGCAGACCAGGCAGGCGGGTCGCTGCGGTACTCTCCATAGAGCCCAGCGCAAAGTTGCCTGCCGGTTCGCCGGTGCGCGTCATACTCATCGCTTCTTCGCTTAATGCCAGAATACGCTGCGCATAATTCAGGAAATTATGGCCCATCGGTGACAGGCGAATGCGCTGCTTCTCACGAATAAAGAGATCCACACCTAATTCTTCTTCCAGCTGGCGCAGCCGCGTGGTGAGATTAGAGGGAACGCGATGCAGCTGTTCGGCTGCGCGCGCCAGGGAACCCGTTTCGGCGACGGAACAGAACATACGCAGCTGAACTAAATCCATATCTTCTCTTCCCGTAAACAAGTTGGTTAATATTATTCACTTTCCGTGAGTTTAATCATCCTGCATGCTGTTAGCAAGTCAGAAGAGATCTCAGGGCAGAACAACAGGAGTTCAGCAATGGCGTTACGCGTCGCGCTCAGCGCGTTTTTAACTTTATTTGTAGCGATGGGCATTGGGCGATTCGCTTTTACGCCGCAGGTGCCGCTGATGATTCAGGCGCACCAGCTGACGCTCACGAGTGCCAGCCTGGTCGCTGCGCTCAACTATCTTGGCTATCTGTGTGGCTCGTTTGATGCCATGCGCGCGCACCGGCGGGTAGAGCTGCGTTTGCAGGCGGGCGTGTGGGGCGCAGTGATCCTGACGCTGCTCTCTGCACTGGCAACCGGTCCATGGCTGCACGGTGCGATACGCTTTCTGATTGGCTGGGCCAGTGGCTGGGCGATGGTGCTGGTGGCGGCCTGGAGTAACGAACAGTTGCATCGGCATGGCCGGGCAGGGCTGTCGGCGGCCGTCTTTGCCGGGCCGGGCTGCGGCATTTTTGTCAGCGGTCTGCTGGGGGTGGCGCTGCACACATGGCAGGTCTCCGCCGGTCTGGCCTGGGCCGCTTACGGTGCGCTGGCACTGCTGCTGATTGCGCTGATTACGCGTAACCTGCCGCGTCGGGGCGAACTGCATCGCCCGGATCAGGCACCGGAGCCGCTGGTGCTGGATCGCAACCTGAAACGTCTGGTGCTGAGTTACAGTCTGGCGGGCTTTGGTTATATCCTGCCCGCCACCTTTTTGTCGCAGATGGCCGCTACGCGTTTTCCTGACGGTATCTTCGCGCAGTTTGTCTGGCCGATATTTGGCGGCGCGGCGATGATCGGCATCGTGCTGGGGATCCTGACGCGGCGCTGGGGGCACAGTCACGTCCGTCTGGCGATAGTACTCTGGGCGCAGGCACTGGGCGTTTTTGCTGCGGCACTGCTGCCAGGCTTTAGTGGTCTGCTGGCCGGTGCGCTGCTGGTAGGCGGCGGCTTCCTCAGCGTGGTGCAGCTCTCGCTGCTCTGCGCCCGTGAACTGGCGCCCAACCATCTGCGATACATGGCTGGCCTGCTGACCACCGGCTACGCGGTGGGTCAGCTGGTCGGTCCGCTGCTCTCTTTTCTCTCTACTGCCCTGTTACACCGGCTGGAGCCTGCCCTGTGGGTGGCCGGGGCCAGCCTTGTCTGGGCGGGCCTGCTGGTCTGGCGAAGAAGTGAGTGAAAAGCTTTCATCACCAATCTGATTGATTGCTGGATTCCCCGCAAAGAAAGTTTCACAATACGCGCCTGATTACAGGGCCCGCAGGCAAAAGCTTGCGGGCGCAACACCAGCCGGAGAAGAGTAAATGAGCACCCTAAGTCAGGAAGCTGCCCTGGTTCACGAAGCGCTGCTGGCGCGTGGATTGGAAACGCCGTTACGTGCACCGACGCGCGACATAGATAAAGAGACGCGTAAAAGCCTGATTGCCGGGCACATGACGGAAATCATGCAGCTGCTGAATCTGGATCTTGAAGATGACAGCCTGATGGAAACGCCGCATCGCATCGCCAAAATGTATGTGGATGAGGTTTTTTCCGGTCTCGATTACGCCAACTTCCCGAAAATCACCGTCATTGAGAATAAAATGAAGGTTGATGAGATGGTGACCGTGCGTGATATCACCCTGACCAGCACCTGTGAACACCACTTTGTGATCATCGATGGCAAAGCTACGGTCGCCT
Organism: Pantoea sp. S62; assembly: GCF_016658625.1. Lineage (NCBI taxonomy): Bacteria > Pseudomonadati > Pseudomonadota > Gammaproteobacteria > Enterobacterales > Erwiniaceae > Pantoea > Pantoea sp. S62. The sequence continues at coordinate 73,329 of NZ_JACVVI010000009.1, forward strand.
ATATTCCCAAGGAAAAGGTGATTGGCCTGTCGAAAATCAACCGCATCGTGCAGTTCTTCGCCCAGCGCCCGCAGGTGCAGGAGCGTCTGACTCAGCAGGTGCTGGTTGCACTGCAGACGCTGCTGGGCACCAACAACGTTGCGGTCTCGATTGATGCAGTGCACTACTGTGTGAAAGCGCGTGGCGTAAAAGATGCCACCAGCGCCACTACCACGACCTCTCTGGGCGGCCTGTTCAAGTCCAGTCAGAATACCCGCCAGGAATTTTTGCGCGCGGTACGCCATAGTTGAGTTAACGGCGGGCACATGATGTTGCCCGCGTCGTCAATGCAGGGTGCCGCATGCAACAACGCTATCACGCGCTGGATTTCATTCGTGGATGTGCCATTCTCGGCATCCTGCTGCTCAATATTGTCGGCTTCGGCCTGCCTTCTGCTGCTTACCTGAATCCGGCCTGGCAGGGCAGCGTCAGCCTCTCCGATGTCTGGGCCTGGGCACTCTCTGACGTCTTTGCTCAGCTCAAATTCCTCACCCTGTTTGCACTGCTGTTTGGCGCAGGTCTGCAAATGCAGCTGCCGCGCGGCAGTCGCTGGCTGACAGCCCGGCTTTCCATTCTGGTACTCATCGGTTTTCTGCATGGTGTCTTTCTCTGGGAGGGCGACATCCTGCTGGACTACGGCATCATCGGGCTGGTGGTCTGGCGGGTGCTGCGTGATGTGCCTTCAACCCGCAGCCTGATGAATACCGGCATTCTGCTCTATCTGGTGGGCTGCGGCGTGCTGCTGGTGTTTGGGTCGATCTCCGATCCCGAACCGACGCGATCCTGGCTGCCGGGCGCAGCCGAGCTGCAATATGAGCAGTACTGGAAACTCGCTGGCGGCTGGGAAGCGATACAGAACCGGCTGGACCATCTCTCGTCAGGGCTGATGGCGCTGGCGGCGCAGTATGGCTGGCAGCTGGCGGGCTTAATGATGATTGGTGGCGCACTGCTGCGCAGCGGCTGGCTGACAGGGGAGTTTCCTCTCCGCCACTATCGTCAGGCGGCGGCCCTGCTGCTGACAATGGGCTTCTCCATTGCGGTGGCCGGTGTGGCAGCGCAATGGCTGTTACATTGGGAATTCCGCTGGACGGCTTTTTACCTGCAGGCTCCGCGCGATCTCGCCAGCCCGCTGATTAGCCTGGGCTATGCCGCGCTCTGCCTGGCGTACTGGCCGCTGATCTCGCGCTGGCGCATCAGCCACGCCATCCAGTGCGTGGGCCGTATGGCGCTGACCAACTATCTGCTGCAAACGCTTATCTGCACCACGCTGTTCTATCGCTTTGGCTTCTATATGCACTTCACCCGGCTGGAACTGGTGATGATTGTGCCTGCGGTGTGGCTCATCAATATCCTGTTTTCACTCATCTGGTTACATTTCTTCGCCCAGGGTCCGCTGGAATGGCTGTGGCGGCGACTTACGCTGCTCTCAGCCGGCAAATCACGCATTACCGACAACGCCAGATAATGACCGCCATCACAAAGGTTACAGAATTGTATGTAACCGTTTTCATTGATGTGACGCAATTCACGCTGTACGCCTCCTGCCCCTGACAGAATAGCGCCGGTGTTCAACCCGGCGTGATGCCCTATTTTTCCTTTCTGGAACTGCTGCATGATAACTATTCGTGATGTTGCCCGTCAGGCTGGCGTGTCAGTGGCGACCGTGTCGCGCGTTCTCAATCAGAGCAACGCCGTGACCTCTGACACCCGCGACGCCGTGTTGCAGGCGGTTGAGGCGCTGGGCTATCGCCCCAACGCCAACGCCCAGGCGCTGGCGACGCAGGTCAGCGATACGATCGGGGTCGTGGTGATGGATGTCTCAGATCCCTTCTTTGGGGCGCTGGTTAAAGCAGTGGATACCGTGGCGCAGCGCGTGCACAAGCATGTGTTAATCAGCAACTCCTGGCATCAGGAAGAGAAAGAGCGTCATGCTATCGAGGTGCTGATCCGGCAGCGCTGCAGCGCCCTGGTGGTTCACGCGAAAACGCTGCCGGACGCGGAGCTGGCGGACTTTATGCAGCACGTGCCTGGCATGGTGGTGATTAACCGCATCGTCCCAGGATTCGAACACCGCAGCGTCAGTCTGGATAACGTCACCGGGGCGCTGATGGCCTCAAGAACCCTGCTGCAACAAGGGCATAGCCGCATTGGCTATCTCTGCTCCAGCCATCCCATCGAGGATGTCGCGCAGCGCCGTGAAGGGTGGATGCAGGCGATGGCAGAGCAGGGCATCCGGCCGCAGGAGAGCTGGATTGCCAGCGCAGAGCCAGACATGCAGGGGGGCGAAGCGGCGATGGTGGAATTGCTGGGGCGTAACCTCAATCTGACTGCGGTGTTTGCCTATAACGACGGCATGGCGGCTGGCGCCCTCACTGCGCTGAAAGACAACGGCATCCAGGTGCCACAGCATTTTTCTGTCATTGGCTTTGATGACATCCCCATCTCCCGTTACACCGATCCGCAGTTAACCACTGTGCGCTATCCCATTGTATCTATGGCAAAAATTGCCACTGAGCTGGCACTGCAGGGCGCAGCCGGACTGCTTGATGACACCGCAACCCACATCTTTATGCCAACCCTGGTGCGGCGTCATTCGGTGGCGCAGCGGCAAAATGTGGAGTCCGTCACTAATTCAGGCGATTCAGGCATGTAACCGTTTTCAATCTGTGATTGTATTCACAGTTAATTAACATTGCCCTCACTATGATGGCAGCGTCTTACCGGACTGAAACATTATGTAACGCCAGTGTAACGGCATCAGTTGTGGTCTCAGTAGCCGGTTAAAGGGTTTATACCCTCTTCATGGAAGCGTTCTGGCACAGGGAAGTCAGGTTTTAGACGGCGTTTAACGGCTTAACATCTTCATTATGTTAGCCAGCGCGCTGATCTGTTTTACCGATTGCGCTCACGCACGTTTAGCGTTAGCGCTAAAAAGACCCTGCATAATAAAACCGGAGATACCATGAATAAGAAGGTTTTCACGCTTACAGCACTGGTTGCCAGCATGATGTTTGGTGCAACCGCTCACGCAGCTGACACCCGTATCGGCGTGACCATTTACAAATATGATGACAACTTCATGTCAATGGTGCGCAAAGACATCGAGAAAGAAGCGAAAGCGATCGGTGGCGTACAGCTGCTGATGAATGACTCGCAGAACGACCAGTCCAAACAGAACGATCAGGTTGACGTGCTGATGGCAAAAGGCGTGAAAGCGCTGGCGATTAACCTGGTTGACCCGGCTGCCGCTGCCGTCATCGTAGACAAAGCGCGTGCCAACGAAGTGCCGGTTGTCTTCTTCAACAAAGAACCCAACGCCAAAGTGCTGGCCGGTTATGACAAAGCTTACTATGTCGGTACCGATTCCAAAGAGTCTGGCATCATTCAGGGTCAGCTGATCGAGAAGCACTGGAAAGCAACCCCAGCCTGGGATCTGAACAAAGATGGTACCATTCAGTTCGTCCTGCTAAAAGGCGAGCCGGGCCATCCGGATGCTGAAGCCCGTACTAAATATGTCATCGACACGCTGAACAAAGATGGTCTGAAGACACAGCAGTTAGCGATGGATACGGCGATGTGGGACACCGCACAGGCCAAAGATAAGATGGATGCGTGGCTGTCAGGCCCGAACGCGAAGAAAATTGAAGTCGTGATTGCCAACAACGATGCGATGGCGATGGGTGCCGTTGAAGCGCTGAAAGCGCACAACATGACCTCCATTCCGGTCTTCGGTGTCGATGCCCTGCCAGAAGCGCTGGCGCTGGTGAAATCCGGTGCGCTGGCCGGTACCGTGCTGAACGATGCGGAAAACCAGGCGAAAGCGACGCTGGATATTGCCAACAACCTGGCGAACGGCAAAGCGGCAACCGACGGAACGAACTTCAAGATGGTCGATAAGATCGTCCGCGTTCCTTACGTGCCGGTTGATAAAGAAAATCTGTCTCAGTTCTCGAAATAAGATTGATTACGGGCGCGACCGCTGTCGCGCCTTTTTTATGTCACCACCGTTTTTTAGCCAGGTAAAATATGGCCAGTGATAACACGACCGCGCAGCGAGAATATTTGCTGGAAATGACGAATGTTTCAAAATCATTTCCCGGCGTTAAAGCGTTAGATAATGTGAATTTAAAAGTGCGGCCTCACTCTGTTCATGCATTAATGGGCGAGAACGGTGCCGGGAAATCCACCTTATTAAAATGCCTGTTTGGTATTTATAAAAAAGATACCGGCAGTATCCTGTTTCAGGGTAAAGAGATCGACTATAAAAGCTCCAAAGAGGCGCTGGAAAATGGCGTGTCGATGGTGCATCAGGAATTAAACCTGGTTCTGCAGCGTACCGTGATGGACAACATGTGGCTGGGGCGTTATCCGCGAAAAGGCTTCTTTGTCGATCAGGATAAAATGTACCAGGACACCAAAGCGATTTTTGACGAGCTGGATATCGATATCGATCCGCGCGACAAAGTGGCTAATCTGTCTGTGTCGCAGATGCAGATGATAGAAATTGCCAAAGCGTTTTCCTACGACGCGAAAATTGTGATTATGGATGAGCCGACTTCTTCGTTAACCGAGAAAGAGGTAAATCACCTGTTCACGATTATTCGTAAGCTGAAAGATCGCGGCTGCGGTATTGTTTATATTTCGCACAAGATGGAAGAGATTTTCCAGCTGTGTGATGAGATCACAATTCTGCGTGATGGTCAGTGGATTACCTCTCAGCCGCTGGAAGGGCTGGATATGGATAAGATCATTGCCATGATGGTCGGCCGTTCACTGAACCAGCGTTTCCCTGACCGTACCAACGTGCCAGGCGAGACGATTCTTGAGGTGCGTAATCTGACGTCACTGCGTCAGCCATCGATTCGCGACATCTCATTTGATTTACGTAAAGGGGAGATACTCGGCATTGCCGGGCTGGTGGGCGCTAAACGTACCGATATCGTCGAAACGCTGTTTGGCATTCGCGAGAAATCGGGCGGCACCATTAAACTGCATGGCAAACCGATTAATAATCACAGCGCCAATGAAGCGATTAACCACGGTTTTGCGCTGGTGACTGAAGAGCGGCGTTCAACTGGTATTTATGCTTACCTGGATATTGGTTTTAACTCGCTTATTTCCAATATTAAAAAATATAAAAACAGTATGGGACTGCTGGATAATAAACGCATGAAGAGTGATACCCAATGGGTTATCGATTCAATGCGCGTAAAAACGCCAGGTCATCATACACAAATTGGTTCGCTTTCGGGCGGTAACCAGCAAAAAGTGATTATTGGCCGCTGGTTATTGACCCAGCCTGAAATCCTGATGCTTGATGAACCAACTCGCGGTATTGATGTTGGTGCGAAGTTCGAAATTTACCAGCTGATTGCTGAACTGGCGAAAAGAGAAAAGGGCATCATTATTATCTCCTCCGAAATGCCGGAGCTGTTAGGCATTACCGATCGTATTCTGGTGATGAGTAATGGTCTGGTAGCAGGCATAGTTGATACCAAAACGACCACGCAGAACGAAATATTGCGTTTAGCGTCATTACACCTTTAATGAAGCAAGGGCTGTTAACATGAAAGCGACTACAAAAAAGAATGCGCTAACCTGGTTAAAAGAGGGCGGCATTTATGTCGTTCTGCTGGTATTGCTGGCTATTATTATTTTCCAGGACCCGACATTTTTAAGTTTAATGAACCTGAGTAATATTCTGACCCAATCTTCGGTGCGCATTATTATTGCACTGGGTGTGGCGGGTCTGATTGTGACCCAGGGTACTGACCTGTCAGCCGGACGTCAGGTCGGCTTAGCGGCGGTCGTTGCCGCAACGCTGTTGCAGGCGATGGATAACGCGAACAAAGTCTTCCCGACGCTGGATACGGTGCCGATTCCACTGGTTATCCTGACCGTGTGCATCATCGGCGGTGTGATTGGTCTGGTCAACGGTGTGATTATTGCTTACCTGAAAGTAACGCCATTTATCACCACGCTGGGCACCATGATTATCGTTTACGGTATCAACTCACTCTATTACGACTTTGTGGGTGCCTCGCCGATTGCCGGTTTTGATGCAGGGTTCTCGAAATTTACTCAGGGCTTCTTACGCTTTGGTGATTTTAAACTCTCATTCATCACGTTCTATGCCGTGATTGCCATTATTTTCGTCTGGATTCTGTGGAACAAAACTCGCTTCGGTAAAAACATTTTTGCTATTGGCGGTAACCCGGAAGCGGCGAAAGTGTCAGGCGTGAACGTGCCTTTGAACCTGATCATGATTTATGCCCTGTCAGGTGTGTTCTACGCCTTTGGCGGGATGCTTGAAGCCGGTCGTATCGGTTCTGCCACCAACAACCTCGGCTTTATGTATGAGCTGGATGCCATTGCGGCCTGTGTGGTCGGCGGCGTCTCCTTCGCCGGTGGTGTGGGTAGCGTGGCAGGCGTAGTGACCGGTGTACTGATCTTCACCGTTATCAACTACGGTCTGACCTATATCGGCGTCAACCCATACTGGCAGTACATCATTAAGGGCGGCATCATCATCTTCGCCGTGGCGCTGGATTCACTGAAATATTCACGTAAGAAGTAAGACTGATTCAACGCTAAAAAAGCGACCTTCGGGTCGCTTTTTTTATGGGGGTGAGTGCTGGGAGCGTTGATTTGAGACGGAGTATGCGAAGGGAACAGGGTCAGATCGGAAAGACGCAAAAGCCGCCATCCATGGCACGCTCGGCCCGCGCCGTCCCTGGCGCGGGACGCTTTCCTCTTCTGACCGTGTTCCCTGCGCTTCAGGCTTTTTTATTGCTGTTAGATTCGCCTAAGCCTCAGGGAATTCAAACAGACGACTCACCCACTTAAAACGATGGGAGCGTACGCCTGCAGCAAAGCATAGCGGGCCATGGACAAAAACGCCGGGAGCGTTTTTGAACAACGCAAAGCGTTGGCACGTTTACGGGCGCATCTCAGGGATGAGGTGCGTAATCGCCCGCGCTGAGCCTGCCAGGGATGGCGTCTTTTGCGTCTTTGCGAAAGGCGTATGCTCCCTGAGTCTTGTACCTTGCTGCCAGACTGCAGCTCAGCGCATATAACAGAGTTTCATTAAACCGCTGAACGTCAGCTATTTCCGCAGCTTCTGTTCCAGCTCCAGCAGCTGCTCCGGCGTCACCGCCGGGTAACTCTGTGCATCCTCAGGAACATCGTGTACGGCGGGAATCGGCACCAGCGGGCCTAAGAAACGGGGTTCACGCTTGAGCAGGAAGAGATCCGCCAGTGCGCCCAGCCGGGCACCCACTTCACGGAAGCGCACGCTCAGCATGTTTTTCGGTGAAGGCACCGCATAACACTGCGCCTGAATACCCAGCTGCAGGGCGATAAACAGCGCGCGCTCACAGTGGAAGCGTTGCGTGATAATAATGAAGTCGTTGGTATCAAACACTTTGCGGGTGCGCACAATCGAATCCAGCGTCCGGAACCCGGCATAATCGAGCACGATATCAGCTGGATCAACACCAGCTTTGATAAGATCGCGGCGCATCGTCATCGGCTCGTTATAGCTTTGCAGCGCGTTATCACCGCTGAGCAGCAGATAATTCACCTTGCCGCTGTTATAGGCATTCAGCGCACCCTGCATACGATAGAGGTAATACTGATTAATGACGCCGGTACGATAATATTTAGCTGTACCCAGTACCACGCCCACCTGACGATGCGGCAATGAGGCAACATTTTCGTAGATAAAAGGCGCAGTTTTCCAGCTGATCCAGCGATCAAGGCCGAGCGCCGTTGCCACCATCAGTAAGATGATGAAAAGCAGACCAATGAGAACGCGTTTCAGCATGCGCCTGGAGACTCGATGTCAGAATGTTGAGATGGGACAAGGCTACTTGAGCAGCCGCAGCGAAGCAAGTTACTGCCGGCTGGCTGTACTCTTTTTGAACACTGCCGGATCAAGGGCGATCCGGCAGCGGGAAGATTAAATCGAGGTACGACGATAGTGACGATACTGCGGCAGCCAGAAGTTGTTGGCGATAGCCTGTGACAACACATCTTCTGAGGTCACCACGGCGACACCGGCCAGCTGAGCAGCTTTACCCACTTCCATCGCAATGATTTTCGACACGCCCTGAATATCTTTAATCTCAGGCAGCACCGGGCCTTCGCCTTCGTTCACCAGCGGAGAGCAGTCGGCGAGCGCGCGGCTGGCGGTCATCAGCATCGTATCGGTAACACGGCTGGCACCTGCGGCAATCACACCCAGACCAATGCCCGGGAAGATGTAGGAGTTATTGCACTGCGCAATCGGGTAAGTTTTACCATTCCAGCTCACCGGCGAGAACGGGCTGCCGGTTGCGACCAGCGCAGCACCGTCAGTCCAGGCGATAATATCGGCTGGCGTCGCTTCCACGCGTGATGTCGGGTTCGACAGTGGCATCACGATAGGGCGCTTACAGTGCTTGTGCATCTCACGGATGATCTCTTCGGTGAACAGGCCCGGCTGGCCGGAAACACCAATCAGAATATCGGGCTGCGCATTACGCACCACATCCAGCAGCGAGATTGCATCATTGGTCACATCCCAGTGCTGCAGGCTTTCGCTCTTCTGCACCAGCTTGCTCTGGAAATCGAGCAGGTTAGGCAGCTTGTCCGTCAGCAGACCAAAGCGATCCACCATCATCACCCGGCCACGGGCTTCCGCGTCGCTCAGGCCTTCTGATTTCATCTGCGCGATGATCTGTTCAGCGATACCACAACCCGCAGAACCGGCACCCAGGAACACCACTTTCTGTTCGCACAGGCGGCTACCGGCTGCGCGGCTGGCGGCAATCAGCGTGCCGACAGTAACGGCGGCGGTGCCCTGAATATCATCGTTAAAGCAGCAGACTTCATCGCGATAGCGGTTCAGCAGCGGCATGGCGTTCTTCTGGGCGAAATCTTCAAACTGCAAAAGCACTTTCGGCCAGCGGCGCTTAACGGCCTGAATAAATTCGTTCACGAACTCGTCGTACTCTTCGCCGGTAATGCGCGGATGACGCCAGCCCATATAGAGCGGATCGTTCAGCAGTTGCTGGTTATTGGTGCCGACATCCAGCACCACCGGCAGGGTGTAAGCCGGGCTGATGCCGCCACAGGCGGTATAGAGTGACAGCTTACCAATCGGGATACCCATCCCACCGATGCCCTGATCGCCCAGGCCCAGGATGCGCTCGCCATCGGTCACCACAATCACCTTCACATTCTGCTTGGTGGCGTTTTGCAGCATATCTTCGATGCGGTCGCGGTTTGGGTAGGAGATGAATACGCCACGCGCACGACGGTAGATTTCAGAGAAGTGTTCGCAGGCTGCGCCGACGGTGGGGGTATAGATGATGGGCATCATCTCTTCGAGATGGTTATCCAGCAGGCGATAGAACAGCGTTTCGTTGGTGTCCTGGATGTTACGCAGGTAGACATGCTTATCGTTATTGTTTTTGAAGTCCTGGAACTGACGCCAGGCACGCTGCGCCTGCTCTTCAATTGATTCCACCGCTTCTGGCAGCAGACCGTTGAGGTTGAATTCGTTACGTTCTTCGATGCTAAAGGCGCTGCCTTTGTTCAGCAGGGGAAATTCCAGCAAAATCGGGCCAGCATAAGGAATGTACAGCGGGCGTTTACTTTCGTAGTCGAGTTCCATGCGGTAATGCTCCGGTTGCAGTGTTGTCTGGCGTCACGCCGGAAAGGTAGCGCCAGTTTTCTCACCCGTTATAGCTCAGACTGCAGGTCCGGCAGCGGCAGAGTAACCGCTGCAGAAACAGTCACGACCGTGCTGCTATCCTGCAACCTGAATTATTCAGAGTAATTTGTAATGACGTGAATTCTGGCGCCAGATCCTATGAAATTTCCCACAGAAGTACAGCGTTTGTTAATAAAAGCTCACAAAACTGTGGCCTCTCTGACAGCGGGTTATGCTTTGTTCAGCGTCACCTGCAGCAGCTCACCGCAACCAAATGTCTCAAGCGTCGCCTGCGTGGCGGCGAACTGGCTTAACGTGGCATTTTCTACTTCGGCTAAAACTGCTTTTTTTATCTGACGAACATCGCCGCCCTGCATGTTCAGCATGACCAGTGCTGCCTGAAGCGGTGGGAAGCTCGGGTTAAACGCGGCATTTTCCGCATAACGACCAGCCACAATCTTGTCATCCGTGGTGAGCAGCGCAACACCCGCATGGGACTGGCTGTAGGGCGCGTGGCTGGCATTAGCGGCGGCAACCGCAGCCTGCACCAGCTCATCACCTTCGGCCACATAGCCGTGATCCACCTCGTCCATCAGGAAGGTCGTGATGTCGAGATCGCGCGGGCCAAAGGCATCCGGCAGATAATCGGCCAGGGTGCTGATTGCACGCTGCGGCAGGCTGATGCGAATGCTGGTGCCGCTGTTCAGTTCATTCATAAACTGACGGCAGTGACCGCACGGCGTGTAGTTCACGGTGATGGTCTCAAGCTGGCGCTCACCGCGCAGCCATGCATGAGTAATGGCGCTCTGCTCAGCGTGAACCGTCTGCTGCATCGGCGTGCCGACAAATTCCATGTTAGCCCCGAAGTACCAGTTGCCGCTCACGCCACGGGCAATCGCCCCGACGTTGAAATGGGAGACGGTGGCAACGGCGCAGGACGCCGCCAGCGGCAGCAGCGTCAGCGCCAGCGTATCGGCATCCATCTGCGTCTGCTGCTGCAGTGCGGCGACCTGGTCGGCGCTGAGCACCGCGTGAAAATTGGGATCGTCCAGCAGGGGAGCGAGTGCAGTTTGCAGCGTTGACGGCAGTGCCTCAAAAGCAGAGAGGAAACGGGAATGCATGTGAGCCTCATTAAATTCAGCAGGGTGATGTGCCAGTCACCGGTTTATATGTGATCCACATCGCTCTGACAATGTAACCTGTGTTGCATGTTTCAACTTTGCGAGATCTCTCGCAAACTTTCAGCCAAACCAGTGCATCAGCAGCGGAAAAATAAAGGGTGCCAGCAGGGAGGTGATGATGCCGCAGATCACCAGCGCCAGTGAGCTGAAGGCTCCTTCCTGATAGTCAAGTTCCGCGGCACGTGCCGTGCCCAGCGCATGCGACGCATTGCCAATTGCCAGTCCGCGCGCCGCTTTCGATTTCACGCCCAGCAGATTCAGCACCGTGTGTCCGAATACCGCACCCAGTACACCCGCAATCAGCACGCAGATGGCGCTGATGGCGGGGATGCCGTGCAGCGAGCCGGAGACGGCCATCGCGATGGGCGTGGTCACGGATTTAGGCACGATGGTGGCGGCAATTTCAGGCGTGGCACCCATCCACAGGGCAATGGCGGTGCCTGAGATCATGGCGGTCAGGCTGCCGATAAAGCAGACGCCAATAATCGATTTCCAGCGGGCGCGGATCTGATGCATCTGCTCATACAGCGGCAGTGCCAGCGCCACCACCGCCGGTTGCAGCAGCTGATTAAGAATCTGGCTACCGGCGAAATAGCGCGAGTAAGGAAGCTGCAACAGCAGCAGTATCGGGGTAATGATCGCCATCGCGACCAGCAGCGGATTAAGCAGCGAGATTTTCAGCCGTATCGCCAGCTTGCGCGCCAGAAAAAAGGCCGCCAGCGTCAGTGGCAGTGACCACCACATGTCACTCATCGGCTGACTCTCCGGCCGGACGGCGGCTGTGAAGCTGGTGGGCGCTGACGCCGACAATAGAGAGCACCAGGAAAGTACTGACCACACAGGAGACAACAATCGGGCCAAACTGTGCGGAGAGGATATCGGTGTAGCTCATCACCCCGACGCTGATTGGCACAAACAGCAGCGCCATATAGCGAATCAGCAGATGACAGCCCGGTTTTACCCAACTGACCGGCAGGATTTGCGACGCCAGCAGGGCGAACAGAATGAGCATTCCCAGGATGCTGCCAGGCAGCTTAATGGGCAGCAGCGAAGCGATGCCGAGACCAGCGTATAAGCAGAGATAAATGATGATAAAGGCGCGAAGATATTGTCCGCAGACAGACAGCACGGTGAGCATGGCAGGCTCCTGTTTTCACTGAGCTTCATCATACGCATTAACCGCTTAGCGTGCTAGCGATCACATTTATGCCGCGGAGTAGCAGCAACGGGCAAAGCGTTTCAGCAGAAGGAAGCGGGGCAGTAGCGGTGAGAATGCGAAGCGGGGAAGATAACCCTTCGCGCCAGTGATACGGCGCGAAGGGTTCAGAACGGCACTGCGCTTAACCTTTTGAGCGTCGGCAGGCGATTACTTAACCGGCATACCCGGTACAGCACCGCTGTCGACGGAGAGTACGAACAGATCTTTGCCGCCCGGACCCGCTGACAGCACCATGCCTTCAGAGATACCAAAGCGCATTTTACGCGGCGCCAGGTTAGCCACGATAATGGTCATTTTACCGACCAGCACGGCGGGATCAGGATAGGCGGCACGAATACCTGAGAAGATCTGACGCTTCTCGCCGCCCAGGTCAAGTTGCAGACGCAGCAGCTTGTCCGAACCTTCCACCAGTTCCGCCTGCTCAATTAGCGCGACGCGCATATCGACTTTGGCGAAATCATCAATGGTGATGGTTTCACCGATCGGCGCATCGGCTAGCGGGCCCGTGGCGGCCGGTGCACTGGCGGCAGCGGCATCCTCTTTCGAAGCCTCAATCAGTCCTTCGACTTTCGCCATATCAATGCGGCTGTAGAGCGCTTTGAACGGCGCAACCTGATGATCCAGCAGCGGCTGCGCAATTGCATCCCAGCTCAGTTCACAGTTGAGGAAGCCTTCTGCACGGGCGCTCAGTGATGGCAGTACCGGCTTCAGCCAGGTCATCAGAATGCGGAACAGGTTAATACCCATTGAGCAGATAGCCTGCAGATCGGCATCGCGGCCTTCCTGCTTCGCCACCACCCACGGAGCCTGTTCATCGACATAACGGTTCGCCAGGTCAGCCAGCGCCATGATTTCACGGATAGCACGGCTGTATTCGCGTGCTGCCCACGCGTCACCAATCTTCTCTGACGCATCAACGAAGGTCTGGTAGAGCGCCGGATCGGCCAGCTCTGCTGCCAGTTTGCCGTCAAAGCGTTTGGTGATAAAGCCCGCGTTACGTGACGCCAGGTTAACCACTTTGTTAACGATGTCAGCATTCACGCGCTGGACGAAATCTTCCAGATTCAGGTCAATATCGTCGATACGTGAAGAGAGTTTCGCCGCGTAGTAGTAACGCAGGCTGTCGGCATCCAGATGCTGCAGCCAGGTGCTGGCCTTAATAAAGGTGCCGCGCGACTTCGACATCTTGGCACCGTTGACGGTGACATAGCCGTGTACAAACAGGTTGTTTGGCTTGCGGAAGTTGCTGCCTTCCAGCATCGCTGGCCAGAACAGGCTGTGGAAGTAGACGATATCTTTACCAATGAAGTGATACAGCTCGGTCGTCGAGTCTTTACGCCAGAATTCGTCGAAGTCGATGTCGCCGCGCTTGTCGCACAGGTTTTTGAACGAGCCCATGTAACCGATAGGCGCATCCAGCCAGACGTAGAAATATTTGCCTGGCGCGTCCGGAATTTCAAAGCCGAAATAGGGCGCATCGCGGGAGATATCCCACTGCTGCAGGCCCGATTCAAACCACTCCTGCATCTTGTTCGCCACCTGATCCTGCAGCGCACCGGAGCGGGTCCAGGCCTGCAGCATGGCGCTGAAAGACGGCAGATCAAAGAAGAAGTGCTCGGAGTCGCGCAGGACTGGCGTCGCACCGGATACCACTGATTTCGGATCGATCAGCTCGGTCGGGCTGTAGGTCGCGCTGCAGACTTCACAGTTGTCGCCATACTGGTCAGGCGATTTACATTTCGGGCAGGTGCCTTTCACAAAACGGTCCGGCAGGAACATCCCTTTTTCCGGATCGTAAAGCTGCGAGATGGTGCGGTTCTTAATAAAACCGTTCTCTTTCAGACGGCCGTAAATCAGTGCAGACAGCTCACGGTTTTCGTCGCCGTGAGTCGAATGATAGTTGTCATAGCTGACGTTGAAACCGGCAAAGTCGGCTTCATGCTCGCTTTTCATCTCTGCAATCATCTGCTCCGGTGCAATGCCTAGCTGCTGAGCTTTCAGCATGATCGGCGTGCCATGCGCATCATCGGCGCAGATGAAGTAAACCTGATTGCCACGCATTCGCTGATAACGCACCCAAATGTCTGCCTGGATATGCTCGAGCATGTGGCCGAGATGGATTGATCCGTTCGCGTAAGGCAGTGCGCACGTTACCAGAATTTTTTTAGCGACTTGAGTCATAGTTTGCGTAGCTTTCTGTTGATTGAAAAAACGGGCTTAGATGGTAACTGAAGGCTTCTCCTGCGTAAACACAAGGGATTCACCCCTGCCAGTCGCCGCAGATCCACGAGCATCTGATATCATTGACAATACATCGCTGAAACACAGCGTAAGCACAGCAGAAATAAGGAGCAGGGGATGACAGTACAATCCCGGGAACCGCATACGCCAGAGGGCCTGCGCGCCATCGTGGCCGGCGTATTGAGAAGCTTTGAGCATCCGACCCTTAAGCAGAATCTCACCGCCCTGAAGGCGTTGCATCATGTGGCGCTGCTGGATGGAACGCTGCATGTGGAACTGCTGATGCCGTTTGCCTGGGCCAGCGGGTTCAACGACCTTAAAGAGCAGGTCAGCGCCGACCTGCTGCGTCAGACCGGCGCCAGTGCCATCGACTGGCGGCTAAGCCACGATATTGCCACCCTGAAGCGGGTGAAAAACCAGCCGGGTGTGAACGGCGTTAAAAACATTATTGCAGTCAGCTCCGGCAAAGGCGGCGTCGGTAAATCCAGCACCGCCGTGAACATGGCGCTGGCGCTGGCAGCCGAAGGCGCACGGGTCGGGATTCTGGACGCCGATATCTATGGCCCGTCAGTGCCGAACATGCTCGGCACCCAGGATCAACGCCCGACCTCGCCGGATGGCACTCATATGGCACCGATCATGGCACACGGGCTAGCCACAAACTCCATCGGCTATCTGGTGACAGACGACAATGCGATGGTGTGGCGCGGGCCGATGGCCAGCAAAGCACTGATGCAGCTGCTCAACGAAACGCTCTGGCCGGAGCTGGATTATCTGGTGCTGGATATGCCGCCCGGCACCGGCGACATTCAGCTGACGCTGGCGCAGAACGTGCCGGTCACCGGCGCGCTGGTAGTGACCACGCCGCAGGACATCGCCCTGATTGATGCCCGCAAAGGGCTGGTGATGTTTGAAAAGGTCAATGTGCCGGTGCTGGGCGTGGTGGAAAATATGAGCCTGCATATCTGCAGTCAGTGTGGCTTCCACGAGCCCATCTTTGGCACCGGTGGCGCGCAGAAACTGGTGGAGGATTATCAGACGCAGCTGCTGGCCCAGCTGCCGCTGCACATCGATTTGCGTGAAGATCTTGATGAAGGTGAACCGACGGTAATTCGCCGTCCCGACAGCGAATTTACCGCGCTCTATCGCCAGCTGGCCGGACGCGTTGCGGCTCAGCTTTACTGGCAGGGCGACGTGATCCCCGGCGACATCGCCTTCCGCGCGCTTTAAGCCCGACCCGACCCGCTGGCATAGTGTGAGGCCAGCGGGTAGTGCATCAACACGTAGCCGCCGTGCTCGCCTTCGCCCTGTGAAATCATCTTCCAGCCATGTTGCAGATAAAAGGCCTGCGCCGCTTTGTTCTTCTGCAGGCATTTCAGCGCGCCGGTTGAGGTAAAGCGAGCTTCAACGGCTTCAAGTAAAGCGCTGCCCACGCCCCGTCCCTGCCAGTCGGGATCGACATAAAGGCTGTGCAGGAAGTTGTCGTTTTCCAGCAGCCCCGCAAATCCGACGCGCTGTCCCTCAGCTTCCGCGACCAGAACGGTTTCCCCCAGAATGACCCCATCAAAATCTTCCAGCTGCCACTCGCTGCCGTCGAGCCAGCGCCAGTTGTGTCGCCGCGCCGCCAGAAACAGCGTACGCAGGAAAGGACGATCGGCTTCCGTAAACGGACGAATCTCCACAGGTCAGCTCCCTTATCATCTTGTCTTACAAAACTAGCAGTGATTCGCGAAGACGGGCGAAAAGATAAAGCGGGTTAAATGTCACGAAAATCGCTGTACACTGCCAGCCGGGCCAGAGAGCATCAGGCTCTCAGCGTTTGATAGCTTTCGTTTATCAGATTGATAACGACCGCGTATTAGATGTTGGCCCGAAAATTATGTAACCTGCATCACATATTTTAACGGAGGCCACAGATGTCTATTATCAATACCAAAATCAAGCCGTTCAAAAACGCAGCATTCAAAAACGGCGAATTCATCGACGTAACCGAGAAAGACGTTGAAGGTAAATGGAGTGTGTTCTTCTTCTATCCAGCTGACTTCACCTTCGTCTGCCCGACCGAACTGGGCGACGTGGCTGACCACTACGAAGAATTCCAGAAACTGGGCGTAGATATCTACTCCGTTTCTACCGACACCCACTTTACCCACAAAGCCTGGCACGGTTCTTCAGACACCATCGCGAAAATTCAGTACGCGATGATCGGTGACCCGACTGGCGCGCTGACCCGTAACTTCGAAATCATGCGTGAAGACGAAGGTCTGGCTGACCGTGGTACGTTCATCGTTGACCCGCAAGGCGTTATCCAGGCTATCGAAATCACTGCTGAAGGCATTGGCCGTGACGCCTCTGACCTGCTGCGCAAAGTGAAAGCGGCTCAGTACGTGGCTTCTCACCCAGGTGAAGTGTGCCCGGCTAAATGGAAAGAAGGTGATGCAACACTGGCTCCGTCCCTGGACCTGGTTGGCAAAATCTAATTCCGCTTCGCCCTTTCGATCATTCTCCAATCGGGTGCTGCGGCACCCGATTTTTTGACCAGGATATCACTATGCTCGACACAAATTTGAAGACGCAGCTCAAGGCCTACCTTGAGAAATTAACCAAACCTGTTGAGTTGATCGCCACCCTGGATGAGGGTGCAAAATCAACCGAGATCCGTGAACTGTTGGTTGATATCGCCGGCCTGTCTGACAAAGTCAGCTTCCGCGAAGAGAACGATCGTCAGGTGCGTAAGCCTTCGTTTCTGATCACTAACCCAGGTTCGAATAGCGGCCCGCGTTTTGCCGGTTCTCCACTGGGTCACGAATTTACCTCACTGGTGCTGGCACTGTTACAGACCGGTGGGCATCCGTCGAAAGAAGCACAGAGCCTGCTGGATCAGATCGCGGCGCTGGACAGTGACTTCCATTTCGAAACTTATTATTCACTCTCCTGCCATAACTGCCCTGACGTGGTTCAGGCGCTGAACCTGATGGCGGTGATTAACCCGCGCATCAGCCATACCGCTATCGACGGTGGCCTGTTCCAGAATGAGATTCAGGAACGCAACGTGATGGGCGTGCCAGCGGTTTACCTCAACGGTAAAGAGTTTGGTCAGGGCCGCATGAGCCTGGCCGAAATCGTCAGCAAAGTAGACACCAACGCCGATAAACGCGCAGCGGAAGAGCTGAACAAGCGTGACGCCTACGAAGTCCTGATTATCGGCAGCGGCCCGGCGGGCGCAGCGGCAGCGGTCTACTCAGCACGTAAAGGTATCCGTACCGGTCTGCTGGGCGAGCGTTTTGGCGGCCAGGTGCTGGACACGGTGGATATCGAAAACTACATCTCCATGCCGAAAACCGAAGGGGCAAAGCTGGCAGGTGCACTGCGCGCACACGTTGATGATTACAACGTGGACGTCATCGAAAGCCAGAGCGCCATCAGACTGATTCCGGCGGCGAAAGAGGGCGGACTGCACGCCATCGAAACCGCCTCCGGCGCAGTACTGAAATCACGCAGCATCATCCTGGCGACCGGCGCACGCTGGCGCAACATGGGTGTGCCGGGTGAAGAAGAGTACCGCACCAAAGGCGTGACCTACTGCCCGCACTGCGATGGCCCACTGTTCAAAGGCAAGCGCACGGCGGTAATCGGCGGCGGTAACTCCGGTGTTGAAGCGGCCATTGACCTGGCGGGTATCGTTGAACACGTTACGCTGCTGGAGTTTGCCGGTGAGATGCGTGCCGACCAGGTGCTGCAGGATAAACTGCGCAGTCTGAAGAACGTTGATGTGATCCTGAACGCGCAGACCACTGAAGTGAAAGGCGACGGCACCAAAGTGACCGGCCTGCACTATATTGACCGTACGACGCAGACCACCCACGAGCTGCCGCTCTCCGGTATCTTCGTTCAGATTGGACTGCTGCCGAACACCCCATGGCTGGAAGGCGCGGTTGAGCGCAACAAAATGGGTGAGATCATCATCGACGGTAAATGCGAAACCAGCCTGAAAGGCGTATTCGCAGCGGGTGACTGCACCACCGTGCCGTACAAGCAGATCATCATCGCCAGCGGCGAAGGTGCCAAAGCCTCACTGAGCGCGTTTGATTATCTGATCCGCACTAAGTCTGCTGAATAACGTTTCGTCAGCCAGACAACAGCCCTTCAGCATCCATGCTGAAGGGCTTTTTTATTAATAGCCCGCCAGCGTCATCAGCATCATCCATACTGGCGTCGTCACCGCCGCAAATACCGTAGAAAAGAGCATACTCGCCGCCGCCGGGCCAGGAATGACATTGAACTTCTGCGACATCAGATAGACGTTAACTCCGACCGCCATCGAGCCCAGCAATACCACCACTTTACTCTCCAGCGGCGGCAAGCCGGTCAGCCAGGCAATCGCCCATACCGTCATCGGCTGCAGTATCAGCTTCAGCAGGCAGATGGTATAGCTCTCTTTAAGTCCGTCCCGCACCCGATAGTGCGCCAGGCTCATGCCCAGCGTGACCAGCGACAGGGGCGCGGCCAGTGAAGCCAGCATCTTTAACGGTTCCGCGGCGAGCATCGGCAAAGGACGTTGCAGAAAACTCCAGGCGGTCCCGCTGAGAATGCCGATGATCAGCGGATTCTTCAGCACGCCAGTCAGGGTGTGCCACACGCCTTGCAGCGAGAAGCTGCCCTGTTTCGCCCATTCGACCGAAACGGTGAGTAAGGTCCAGAGGATCAGGCTGTTAAACACCAGCACCAGCGCCACCGGGGGCAGGGCTTCTGGCCCGAGCAGCACCGTAGCTACCGGGATCCCCAGCATCACGTTATTGGAAAAGATGCCACCCAGCGCAAAGACCGAAGCCGCCACGCCATCCAGATTAAACAGCCTTGTTGCCAGCACTCTTCCCACGATAAATACCAGCAGGCAACTGCCGAAGAAGGCCAGGAGCAGGCGCGCATCCACCGGCGGACTTTGCGAGAAGGTGCTCATCACCCGAAACAGCATGCAGGGCAGCGCGACGTTAAACACAAAGCGGTTCATCCCTTCACTGATGCTGGCGGGCCATTTTCCGAGGCGCGTCAGGCAGTATCCCAGCAAAATCAGGATAAACAGCGGAGCTGACAGATAAATTTGATGGCTAAGGCTTTCAAACAGCAGTGGCATAGGGAGAGTCTGGTCAGACGATGATTAGTTACCAGACTAACAAATTGCTAACTAACTGTTAACTATAACGGTGTCCGGATTGAGCGCAGCAGGGACGCTAGCCTAACCAGCGGCGTGCCTGCTGGTCACTGATATCGCGATAATAGACGCGATGAATGATTTCGCCGCAGCCCGCACAGTGCGCGGAAATATAGGTGGAAAGATAAGATCTGCCATTTGGCGCGATAGCACCCCGACGTTCAATAATAATATCCTGCCATCGATGGCGGTGAGGAATAAGCGCTGATAATCGCATCATACATCCTGAATAGTATGAAGTTCCGCTCCAGAAGTTTATTAACTCACTGAAATAAAATGTTTTTTACGATGATGCTGCTGGCAGGTTAATTATTATAGGGTCACCAGAATCCCTGCGGGAAATATTATCCGTCAGGGTAATAAACAGGGCTACCTATAAAGAGGTATCCCGATAACCCGCAGCATTAAGCCTTTTTTTGTACTGCTGAGAGTTGATCGGGATCATGTGAATTGTTCCAGTTCCGATTATTTTCCAGGCTTGCTTTAACGGTACGCCTTGCCTATGCTGCAAGCCGTAATACGACTCGGGGTGCCCTTCTTTGTGAAGGCTGAGAAATACCCGTAATACCTGATCTGGATAATGCCAGCGTAGGGAAGTCTGATGCCTGACCGCATTCGCCTTCTTGTTCGCCGGTTGGGAGCTACGATGACACATCAATCTCAACACCTTTCTGCTGCGCACTTCGCGCCCGTTTTGCACACTTTCCGCCGTCAGTCACCGCTGGTGCACTGCATGACCAATGACGTGGTCCAGAACTTCACTGCCAACGTCCTGCTGGCACTCAACGCCTCACCAGCAATGGTGATCGATGCTGACGAAGCGGCACAGTTCAGCCGCTTTGCCGATGCGTTGCTGATTAACGTCGGCACCTTAACCCGTGAGCGTCAGCAGACGATGCAGGCTGCCGTCACCGCCGCCAGTGAGGCGGGAACCCCCTGGACACTCGATCCGGTCGCCGTCGGCGCGCTGACGCTGCGCAGTGACTTCTGTCAGCAGCTGCTCAGCCAGCAACCGGCGGTGATCCGCGGTAATGCGTCAGAGATTCTGGCGCTGGCGCAGCAGGCCAGTGGCGGGCGCGGTGTTGATACGCTGCATCAGGCGGATGCAGCACTCGATGCGGCACAGCAACTCGCTGAGACCTGGCATTCGCTGGTCATTGTCACCGGCGAAGTGGACTATGCCACCGACGGTCAGCGAATCCTCGCCATCAGCGGCGGAAGCCCGTTAATGACGCGCGTGGTCGGAACCGGCTGCGCGCTCTCTGCCGTAGTGGCGGGATT
The DNA here is from genome assembly GCF_016658625.1 of Pantoea sp. S62. Classification (NCBI taxonomy): domain Bacteria; kingdom Pseudomonadati; phylum Pseudomonadota; class Gammaproteobacteria; order Enterobacterales; family Erwiniaceae; genus Pantoea; species Pantoea sp. S62. Next base: position 94,199 of record NZ_JACVVI010000009.1, read on the forward strand.
CAGTGCTCTGCCGGGCGATCGGCTGATGAATGTGGCGGCCGCCTGTCAGGTCATGGCCCTGGCGGGGGAAAAGGCAGCGGCGCAGGCAGCCGGGCCGGGCAGCTTTGCCACAGCATTTATTGATGCACTCTGGACGCTGGAGGTGGAGCATGAAGCGCATTAATGCTCTGACGATTGCCGGTACCGATCCCAGCGGTGGCGCAGGCATTCAGGCCGATCTGAAAACTTTCTCTGCCCTGGGCGCCTACGGCACCAGTGTGATTACCGCACTGGTGGCGCAGAACACGCAGGGCGTGCAGTCGGTTTATCGCATTGAACCGAACTTTGTTGCCGCCCAGCTCGATTCGGTACTGGATGACGTGCGTATCGACAGCGCAAAAATCGGCATGCTTTCTGAAACGGCCATTGTGGAACAGGTTGCGGCCCGGCTGAGGCGTGCTGAGATCCCGTTTGTGGTGCTGGATACGGTGATGGTCGCGAAAAGTGGCGATGCGCTGCTCCCGCCAGACGCCGTGGCCAGCGTACGTGAGCAGTTATTACCGCAGGTGTCGCTCATCACGCCAAATCTGCCGGAAGCGGCGGCATTGCTGGATTGCGCTATCGCCACCGATGAGGCGGAGATGCGCGAGCAGGGACGGGCCTTGCTGGCACTTGGCTGTCAGGCGGTGCTGATGAAGGGTGGTCATCTGGCGGCGGCGGAGAGTCCGGACTGGCTGATTACTCACTCAGCAGAACAGCGATTCAGCATGCCACGCGTGCATACCCGTCATACCCATGGCACCGGTTGCACGCTGTCGGCCGCCTTAGCCGCGTTACGTCCGCGCCATGCTGACTGGGCAGAGACGATTGAGGAAGCCAAAAACTGGTTGCAGCAGGCGCTGTTAAAGGCGGATTCGCTGGAGGTCGGAAAGGGGATTGGACCGGTGCACCATTTTCACCAATGGTGGTAAAGGCGAAGGCCCGCATCGACCTGGTATTCAGGCAGTGCGGGCAGTTTCAGTTTCAGGGGGCTTCAAACCAGGCGCTGTTGCGCTCGGCAATCGGGGTGATTGAGAAAATCATCTCCTGCAGGTGACGGCGCATCGCTGCTTCGGCGGCATCGGCATCATGGCGCTTCAGCGCGGCAAAAATCTCTTCATGCTGCTCAATCAGCCTCTCCGGTGGTGAGACTTCACTCAGCGTCAGAAACCGCACCCGGTCCATGGCCGCTTTTATGTTTTCCACCGTCTCCCAGGCAAGCTTGCAGTCAATGCTTTCAGCGATCAGGCGATGAAACTCATCATCCAGAGTGAGGAAAGCCTGGCTGTCATGCCGTCCGGCGGCCATGCGCTGCAACTGCAGATTGTGTTCCAGCGCCATCAGAGCAGGATCGTCAATCTCCAACGCTGCCCGCCGCACTACCGACACTTCCACCGCCTCACGGATAAAACGGCCATCCGCGACACGCTTAGCGGAGATTTTGCGCACGAAGGTGCCGCGCTGCGGCAATACCTGTACCAGTCCGGCTTCAGCCAGCTTAATGAACGCTTCACGCACCGGCTGGCGCGAAACGTTGAAGCGTGCGGAGACCTCTTTTTCAGAGAGCAGCGAACCTGGCTGAATTGCGCAGGTGACAATATCTTTGCGCAGATAACGGTAAATCTGCTGATTTACCGGTTCGCTGGTAGTAATGGTATAGGCGATCGACATGCAGCAATATCCATATTACGGCTGGCACAGGCCAGCACGATGGGAAAGTGTCAGTCTAATCAGGGTACTGCGCCTGCGCCAGTGCTTTGTGACCGCAGCATTAGCTGCGGTTCAGGTACTGATGCACTGTAGCTCGTGCGCCCTGGGTGGTGAGTTGCTGATACCAGGCCGTCAGCCGGGCGACCACGTCGCCATTCTGCGCCAGATCCTCGCCGAAGACTTCGCGGATGGCGAGTAATGCCCGTACGCGAGCCTCACCCTCTTCGCTGGCGGCAACGCACTCTGCAAGCTGCGCTTTCATCGGATCACGGATCTCAATCGGCTGACCCTGTTCATCAACGCCACCGACATAGCGCATCCAGCCCGCTATGCCCAGCAGCAGCAAATCGCAGTCACTGCCGCGCTGCAGGTGCCAGCGCAGGCTGTCGAGCATACGCTGTGGCAGTTTCTGGGTACCGTCAGTGGCAATCTGTCCGGTGCGATGTTTAATCGCTCGGTTTTCATAACGGGCGATCAGCGAGTCGGCATAGGCATTGAGATCCACGCCTTGGGTGCGCAGTGTGGGTGCCTGCTCATCGATCATCAGGGAGCGTGCGGCGGCACGGAAATGGGGATCGGCCATGCAGTCGCTGATGTACTCATAACCTGCCAGGAAGCCGAGGTAAGCCAGGAAAGAGTGGCTGCCATTCAGCATGCGCAGTTTCATCTCTTCGTAGGGCAGGACATCACTGACCAGTTCTGCGCCCGCCTTTTCCCACGCCGGACGACCATTGACGAAGTTATCTTCAATAACCCACTGGAAGAAGGGTTCCGCTTCAACCGCAACCGGGTCGCTGGAACCCAGGCGCGCGCTCAGGGCCGCAAACGCCGCATCGGTCATCGCCGGAACGATGCGATCCACCATGGTTGAGGGGAAGGTCATGTGCTGCTGAATGTACTCTGCCAGTTCCGGATCCTGCTGCCGGGCCAGTTGCACAATCACATTACGGGTGACGTGACCATTTTCCGGCATGTTGTCACAGGACATCACGCTGAAGGCAGGTAACCCCAGGTCACGGCGGCGGCGGATCGCGGCCAGAATAAGACCCGGTAGCGAGCGCGGCGCATCCGGATGCTGCAGATCATGGACGATATCGGGATGATCGGGATTTAAATTGCCACTGGCGGGCTGATGGCAGTAGCCTTTTTCAGTGACGGTCATGGAGACAATCGCCACTTCAGGCTGACTCATGGCGTTAATCACCGCCTCAATACCGTCACTTTTACCGTGCAGCGCCTGTGTGATGACACCAATCACCCGGGTATGCAGGGAATCATCGGCCACCTCTGTCAGGGTATAGAGCAGATGCTGCTCACGCAGGGCGTGAATCAGCGCGCCGCTGTTGAGGTTCACTTCGCAGTATCCCCAGTCGCTGCCCTGTTCAGCCAGCTTATCGCTGCAGAGTGCCTGATGGGCGCGATGAAACGCACCAAAACCGATATGCACCATGCGGGTTTTTAACTGGCTGCGGTCGTAAGCGGGGCGCCGGACCTCAGCGGGCAGGCGATCAATCTGTAACATAGTCCGTCCTTATGGCAAACGGGGCGCAAAGCGCCCCAAAATCATCATTCTGTTAGCGGAACAACACTCAGACCGAAACCGGTTTATCCTCAGGTTTTGGACTGCGAATCACAAACAGCACCAGGAAAGCCCCCAGCGCGGCGACACAACCCGCCAGGATAAAGGCGCTATCGAACTTACCGGTGTGCTGAACAATAAAGCCGGTGACGATCGGCCCGATGATGCCGGAGAGGCTCCCCACCAGATGGATAAAACCGCTGATGCTGCCAATACGGCTCTTGTGCACCACATCCTGAATAATCGCCCAGTAGATCGCGCCGGTGATGTAGAGAAAGAAAATGGACACCGACATCATCATCACGGCGGGAACCACCTCTTTTATCGTACCCGCCAGTGCCACACAAATTGCGGCTGCCAGCAGTGAGACCACCAGCACAATTTTGCGGGACAACAACAGTTTGCCGGTGATATTAAAGATTCTGTCAGAGATCCAGCCACCCAGCGCCAGGCCAACGAAACCGACGATCCACGGGATCATGGTGGTGATGCTCATCGATTTGATATCCAGGCCGTGCGCCTGCACCAGATAGGCCGGGAACCAGCTCAGGAAGAAGAACAGGATGTAGTTGTAGCAGAAGAAGGCAAACGCCGTGACCAGGATAATCGGCTGGCGCAGGTAGTAACCAAACGGATGCGGCGTTTCAGACAGGTCGACCTCGTCATTCGGGCTGGTGGCTTTCAGGCGATCGATCAGCAGACGCTCTTTTTCGGTGACCAGTTTGCTTTTCGCCGGATTATCAGCGGCAAAGAAGAGCCAGAACGCCATCCATACCAGACCGATACAGCAGACGATCACAAAGGCCGGACGCCAGCCGTAGGCCAGGGCCAGATAGCCGATGATCGGACCGGCTACCGCGCCGCCCAGCGGTGATCCGGCACTCAGTAAGCCCATCGCCGTGGCGGCCTGCTTCTTCGGGAACCAGCCATTAATCGCCTTGTTAGCCGAAGAGCAGATCGGGCCTTCAGCCATGCCGAACAGCACTCGCAGGATCAGCAGCGACCAGAAGCCGGTAGCCAGCGCCGTCATACCGCAGAAAATGGACCAGGCACCCACGGCCACGGCCAGCACGATTTTGGGGCCATAGCGGTCAGTGGCGAGGCCACCGACAAAGTTAAACAGAGCGTAGCCGAAGAAGAAGCTGCCGAAGATCATGCCGAACTGCTCAGCATTAATCGCCAGATCTTTTTCAACCAGCGGCACGGTCAGAGACAGGGCAACACGATCGAGGTAATTGATCATGTAAACCAGGAACAGCAGCAAAACGAGGGTCCAGCGCAGATTCTTGAACATACAAACTCCGTGATCTGTTTTATCTTTTTAATTATGCCGGCGGGTACACACCGGCAGAGGACACCTGGTGTTCAGCGGGCATTAACCCATCTGAAGGATCACTTTGCAGCAGGTGCGCGGATCTTTTTCGAACAGGGTCATCGCGCGTTCAATCTCCTGCAGCGGGAAGTAGTGGGTGACCAGCTTCTCTGGCTGGATTAACCCCTTTTCCATCCATTCAATTACCTGCGGGAAGCGGTTGCTGTTAAGACGTGAGGTAAACAGCGACAGCTCTTTGCTGGTCAGGCTTTGCTGGGTAATGGCGCACGGTTCGCCGGAGAAGCCCAGCAGACCGATGCGCGCGGCCGGTGAGGCGAGGGCGGCGGCTTCTGCCAAAATGGAGGGATGGCAGGCCGCGTCGATAATCAGCGTGGGCTGCACGCCCTCAAGCTGAGCCGCTAACGGGATTTCGCTATTATCAAACAGCTGATCGGCACCGCTCTGCTCAGCCAGCGCCAGACGTTCCGGCAGGCGATCTACCACCATCACCTTTTTCACCTGATAGACGCCCTTCAGCACCTGAATGGCGGTGAGCCCCATCGGGCCGGCGCCATAAATCAGCGCCACATCATCCGGCTGCGGCTTGAGAAACGCCGTGATGTTGGCTGCGATAGTGAAAGGCTCGATCAGGCTGGCGAGCTTATCGGGAATCGCGTCCGGCAGGTGCCAGGCATTTTTAGCCGGGGCCAGCGCATACTCGCTGAAGCCGCCGTCGCGGTGCACACCAATCACCTGCAGGGTGGTACAGACATTGGGACGGCCTACCGAGCAGGGATAGCAGTGACCGCAGCTTACCACCGGATCGACCGCGACGCGCTGGCCCAGTCGTGCCGCGTCGACACCGTCACCCACCGCATCGATCACGCCAAAAAATTCATGACCAATCACTCGCGGATATTTCGCGAACGGGTTATGACCGTGCCAGATATGCACGTCAGAGCCACAGATGCTGGCATAGGCCACTTTAACCCGGACTTCGCCCGCCGCGGGTTGTGGCAGTGGACGTTCAGCTAACACCAGTTCACCCGGCTGTTCAATCACTACGCTTTTCATGGGGTTCTCCTTACCAGTTCCACAGGGTGCCATCTTCAAGACGGGCGACCGGCAGATAGGCAGGTTCATAGGGATATTTCGCCGCCAGTTTCTCGTTGAAATCAATGCCGAGGCCCGGCTTGTCGCCTGGATGCATGTAGCCCTGGTCAAAGGTCCAGTTAGCATCAAACAGTTCCATCATCTGTTCGGAAAAGCCCATGTACTCCTGCACGCCGAAGTTCGGTACCCAGAGGTCAAAGTGCAGCGCAGCCGCCATGCAGACAGGGGAGAGATCCGAAGGACCGTGCGAGCCGGTACGCACCTGATAGAGTGACGCAAAATCAGCGATACGACGCATCCCGGTAATGCCGCCCGCGTGGGTGATAGTGGTGCGGATGTAGTCGATCAGCTGCTCTTCAATCAGCTGCTTACAATCCCAGATGCTGTTGAACACTTCGCCTACCGCAATCGGCGTGACGGTGTGCTGGCGAATCAGACGGAAGCATTCCTGATTCTCAGCAGGCGTCGGATCTTCCATCCAGAACAGACGATAATCTTCCACGCTTTTGCCGAAACGTGCCGCTTCAATCGGCGTCAGGCGATGGTGCATGTCATGCAGCAGATGCTCATCGAAACCAAACTTGTCGCGGATCGCCTCAAACAACGTTGGCGTAAAATCGAGGTATTTCTCGGTTGACCAGAGCTGCTCTTCCGGCCAGTTACCTTTGGTCGCAGGTTCGTAGGCCAGGCCTTTACCTTTTGCCATGCCGTAGGTGGTTTTCATGCCCGGCACGCCGCACTGCGCACGAATCGCTTTGAAGCCCAACTCTTTGTGCTTCGCGTAGTCATCCATCACTTCGTCAATGGAGTGGCCGGTGGTGTGGCAATAGACCATCACGCCGGTGCGTGAAGCGCCGCCCAGCAGCTGGTAGAGCGGCATGTTGGCGGCTTTACCTTTGATATCCCACAGCGCCATATCGACAGCCGAGATCGCAGACATAGTAACCGGGCCACGACGCCAGTAAGCGCCTTTATAGAAGTATTGCCAGATGTCTTCGATCTGATGCGCATCGCGGCCAATCAGCTGCGGGCAGACGTGATCTTTCAGGTAGGAGGCGACCGGCAGTTCTCGGCCATTCAGCGTGGCATCACCCACGCCGGTCAGCCCCTGATCGGTGGTGATCTTCACGGTAACAAAGTTTCTGCCTGCGCAGGTTACGAATACTTCCGCCTTAACAATTTTCATCCTGGTTGCCTTTCAGTCAGCGTTCAATGATGAAAAAGTACGCTGTTTAATACTACCATACAAGTTAGTCTGGCAGAGTTGTGAAGCCAGTCACAGACTGTTTCCTGGGGCGAAAGGGGGTAATGAACTGGCGTATTATTTGGCGACAAAAAGGGCGACGTGGTAGTAAAACGACGGGCGGCCAGCGTGAAAAAGGGGCTTTCGCCCTCTTAAGGTTATTGACAGCGTCTGCCCCTGCTGGCTGTAAGACCCAGCCGACGAAGGGAACACAGTCAGATCGGAAAGTCGCAAAAGCCGCCATCCCTGGCATGCTCGGCCCGCGCCGTCCCTGACGCGGGACGCTTTCCTCCTCTGCCCGTGTTCCCTACGCTTTAAGCTAATGCGTTGCTGCTAAATTCGTTCAGCTGTGAGTTTGTCAGAAATCTGAAGGGGCTTTCGCCCTCTGACCCATACTCAGGATAGGAGTTCACACTGCGGCGGCAGGCGACAGCTCAGCGCGCCCGCCATCACCTCAATCACGAATTCACGCCCGGAGAGCGGTTCACCATCCAGGTTAAAGGTCATCTCGTGTGGAGAGCGAATCGTCAGCGACTCCAGCTGCGTGGTGACGATGCCGGGGTTGTCATCGTCGCCGGTCAACGAGTGCAGCAGCGTCGGCAGCAGCTCCTGCGCGGTGACAATACTGACGTCAAGCCGGCCATCGTTGATCAGCGCACCAGGGCATAAGCGCTGACCGCCGCCCGCCTGACGCCCGTTACCAATACCGATAACCAGTGCATCACCCTGCCAGGCGAAATCGGGACCGCTGATCTCGCAGGTATCAGGTTTCAGCGTATCCATGCGCATCAGGCCGTGAATAAAGTAGGAGACACCGCCCAGCGCCGATTTCAGCTTTTCCGGTGTTTCTGTGGTGATGCGGGTGCCAAATCCGCCCGTCGCCATATTGATGAAGTAGTGGCTCTGGTTCACTCTGGCCAGATCGATGGCATGCGCTTTGCCCTGAATCGCCAGTCGCAATGCCGGTTCCATCTCTTCCGGAATACCGACGCTGGTGGCAAAGTCGTTGGCAGTGCCCAGCGGCAGGATGCCCAGCACCGGGCGATGATCGGCATCTGATGCCGCCAGCGCAGTGGCAACCTCATTAATGGTGCCATCGCCGCCACCGGCTACGACGGTCTCCGCCTGCAGCACAAACGCCTCTCTGACGTACCTGTCGCCATCGCCTTTTTCAAACGTGACACGCACCGCAATGTCGAAGCCTTCTTCACGCAGGGTGGTAATGGCTTCGCGCAGATCATCATTACCCGCGCCTTTCCCATTCAGGATGAGCAGCGTAAGCGGTTTATTGTCCATTTTGCGTTCCTTGAAGATCTACAGAGTAAGAAGGGAATGTATAGCACAGCTGCCAGCAGTAAATTATTGGCGAAAGAGAGAAAAAAGAAAACCCGCACGGGGGAGCCGGGCGGGTAAATGAGGTGGTTCCTGGTAAATCTGCCGTTTGTTGTTACTCGTTAGCAGCAGGCGGGACTATAAAGCAGCGCTGCGCAGGGGTCTGTGATCCTGTTCTGATTTCCTCAAATTGTTTCCGTTAGTAAACGATTATGAGGATCACGGGTATCTTCGCCGTGATCAAAATTGCGCAACAGCAGCGCAAAACGCAGATCGACCTCTTCCGGCACACGCAGCCAGACGCGATGGCCATCGCCGGGTGCAACCTCAGTGGGTTCGCCACGCGCATTCTGCAGGGCATCCAGCTGGCCATTCAGGTTGCCTTCGGGCGTCATGATCTCCACGCTATCGTGCAGCATAAACTTGTTCTTCACAGCCACTTCCGCCCATTCGCCCCGACGCTCGCCGGTAAATTCACCGACAAACTGCTGGCGATCCGAGACCGAAAAACCCTGCTGATAATTCTGGTAGCTGTCGTGAGTATGACGGCGCAGGAAGCCTTCGGTATAACCACGATGCGCCAGGCCTTCCAGCGTTAACAGCAGTGAGGGGTCAAACGGCTTACCGGCCGCGGCATCGTCAATCGCCCGGCGATAAACCTGAGCGGTGCGGGCGCAGTAGTAATAGGACTTGGTGCGTCCTTCAATTTTCAGCGAATGCACGCCCATCTCGCTGAGCCGCTCCACGTGTGCCACTGCGCGCAGATCCCGCGAGTTCATGATGTAGGTGCCGTGTTCATCTTCGAACGCGCTCATCACCTCACCCGGCTTCATCTTCTCTTCCAGCAGAAATACCTTGTCGGTGGGCTGACCGATACCCAGCGTGGGCGTCACATCCTGTACCGGGATGGGCTCATGAATACCGACGATATTCCCCACTTCATCCTGCTGGCCTTCCGCCACTTTATACTCCCAGCGGCAGGCGTTGGTGCAGGTGCCCTGATTCGGATCGCGTTTGTTCATATAGCCCGACAGCAGACAGCGACCGGAATAGGCCATACAGAGCGCACCATGAACAAACACTTCCAGCTCCATCTCCGGCACCTGCTGGCGGATCTCAGCGATCTCCTCCAGTGACAGCTCGCGTGACAGAATCACCCGGCTCAGCCCCATCTGCTGCCAGAATTTTACCGTGGCCCAGTTGACCGCATTGGCCTGTACTGACAGGTGAATCGGCATCGTCGGGAAAGCCTCACGCACCAGCATAATCAGGCCGGGATCGGACATGATCAGTGCGTCAGGCTGCATCGCCACCACCGGCGTTAAGTCACGAATAAAGGTTTTCAGCTTGGCGTTGTGCGGCGCAATGTTTACCACCACGTAGAATTTTTTGCCCAGCGCATGCGCTTCGTTGATGCCCAGCGCGAGGTTCTCGTGGGTAAATTCGTTGTTGCGCACCCGCAGGCTGTAGCGTGGCTGGCCAGCATAGACAGCATCGGCGCCATAAGCAAAGGCATAACGCATGTTTTTCAGCGTGCCGGCGGGGGAAAGCAGTTCGGGTTTCATGATGTTCTCACTGATGTCAGGTCAGTATGCCGCCTTAAGCGGCAGGTGCAGGGCCGTTAAGAGCCTATCCCATTCGGCTATTTTATTTGTCAGTCTGAACCTGGGCAGTGCTCACAATCCTCACGTACTACGTGTACGCTCCGGTTGTTCCGCGCTGTCCGTGTCCAGACTGCCTGCAACAATTACGCCTACTAGGATAAGCTCTAAGCCCTGCAAAAGGTGCGGAATTGTAGGCAGTGAGAAAAGGGAAGTAAATTGATCGGGATCAAACTAGATCAAATGACAGGCGTCGGCTTCCCAGCGATAGCCCATGCCGTAGACCGCACGGATAAAGGGTTGCTCGCTGTCAAGATTCTCCAGCTTGCGCCGCAGATTCTTGATATGGCTGTCGATGGTGCGATCCGTGACCACGCGATAGTCATCATAGAGATGATTGAGCAGCTGTTCGCGTGAAAAAACCTTGCCCGGTTCCAGCGACAGGGTTTTCAGCAGCCTGAACTCCGCCGGAGTAAGATCCAGCGGCTTTTCGCGCCAGCTGGCGAAGAAGCGGCTCTCATCAACCCGCAGTAACGAGGCGCTTTGCGGCTCTTCCGCTGAACGTTTGACCCGGCGAAGAATCGTTTTCACCCGCGCCACCACTTCACGCGGGCTGAAGGGTTTGCAGATGTAGTCATCCGCGCCCAGCTCCAGCCCCAGCAGCCGATCAATCTCTTCGGTGCGGGCGGTGACCATAATAATCGGCAGTTCGGAATGACGACGGATTTCGCGGCACAGCGTTAAGCCATCAGTGCCCGGCAGCATCAAATCCAGCAGCATCAGGTCGGGTGGCGTCTGGCGCACATACTCCAGCACCGCATTGCCGTCGGCGATGTGATGGGTACGGTAGTTCGAGGCGTGCAGATAATCGATCATCAGCTGCGCCAGTTTCGGCTCATCTTCGACCACCAGAATCAGCGGGTCGTGGTTTTCCTGGCTCATAAGCGTCTACACAGGGGGAACATAGCGCAAGTGTAGCGCGATTTTCAATCCACCTAAATCAGAGTGCGCCGCATGAATGTCGCCGCCGTGCGCATCTGCGATATTTTTACAGATGGCCAGGCCCAGGCCCGAACCGCCGCTTGCGCGATTGCGCGAGCCTTCGGTGCGGAAAAAGCGCTCAAAAATCTGCACCTGATGTTCTCTGTCTACGCCCGGTGCGCTGTCATCAAACTCAATGTGCCAGTGGGGGGCTTCATACTTCAGCGTCACTTCAACCCGTCCACCGCTGTCGGTGTAGCGCAGGCTGTTCTCAAGGAGGTTGGTGAACAGCTGCATCAGGCGGTCGGGATCGCCGAAGAAAGGCGCGTTGTCGGGCAGATTCAGCTTCAGCGTCAGGCCGTGCGCGCGATAACGTTCGGCAAAGCTGCCAGCGGTCACTTCCAGCAGCTGCACCAGATCGGTCGCCTGCTTGCGGTAGGCAAGGGCACCCACGTCCGACAGCGACAGCTGATGCAGGTCTTCTACCAGCTTGGTCAGCACCACGACTTCACTCTGCAGTGAGGCGATTGCGTCTGGCGTCAGTTTGCGTACGCCATCCTGCATCGCTTCCAATTCACCGCGGAGGATCGCCAGCGGCGTGCGCAGCTCATGGGAGATATCGGCCATAAAGGCGCGGCGCATGCTTTCGTTTTTCTCCAGCGAGCTGGCCAGCAGGTTAAAGTCACCGGCCAGCTGGCCCAGCTCATCCCGGCTGCTGACCTCAACGCGGGTGGCAAAATTGCCGGCCGCCAGATGATGCGTGCCATCGACCAGCCGCTTAACCGGCGCCAGCAGGCCCCGCGCCATCAGCCAGGTCGCCAGCGCCGCCAGCAGCGTTGACAGCCCCACGATAATCCAGCTGGTGCGCCGCTGCTGTTGATCAAAGTTAATATCGGTACTGCGCGTCAGCCGTTCTGGCGGCGAGCCGATCACCCAGCCAACCACCTTACCGGTACTGGTCGTGATATTGCGTCTTGTACCTTCCGGGGGCACCGGCCCCGGCGGTCCGACCATCACTTTATATTGCTGATCGAGGACCCAGAACTGGGTGCGCCAGCCGTGTGGCGGCAGCTGACTGCTGCTGTCAGGATTCTGCTCCAGCGAACGCAGCATGGTGAAGATCAGCCGATCGTTGTGGCGCAGAAAATCCCAGTTACCGTGTTGCTCATACTGATCGGCCAGCGCATCGCTGAGCAGATTTAATCGCTGCTCGTTGCCGCGCTTGATGTAGTCGACAAAGCCATGTTCGAAACTGAGGCGAACGCCCCAGTGCATGGTGATCAGCACCAGCATGCAGGTGGCGAAAATCGCCATAAACAGTTTGGCCCCGATGCCCAGGCGCAGGTTAACTCTCATTTTTTTCTCCGGCGTCGCAGATCAACGTTGGTACTTACCTGTGGCGGGACGCGCCAGAACACCAGCGCGGGCAGGATGATAATCAGCGACATGCAAAGGTAGGTATAAATAAACATCTGGTGCTCCGCTACGCTGTTTGCTGCGCTCTCCTGGGCAAACGCGCCCAGCAGCAGCCCGGCCACGGTGACGCCAATACTCATCGACAGCTGCATAATCATCGACAGCAGACTGTTGCCGCTGGAGGCCAGCTCATCCGGCAACTCCTTCAGCGTCAGGGTATTCATCGAAGAGAAGCGAATGGCGTTGACCATGCCCTGCAGAAACAGCACCAGCGGCAGCAGCCAGACCCAGCCCATGAGCGCCACCACTGGGAACAGCAGGACCACCAGCGCCAGCGCTATGGTCGATATCACCAGCACATTACGGTAGCCATAGAGATTGACGATGCGCACCACAATGCGCTTCATTCCCATATTGCCCAGCACCATCGGAATCATCATCAGACCGGCGTGAAACGGGCTGTAGCCCATGCCGAGCTGCAGAAAGATTGGCGTCATAAAGGGCAGCATGCCGCTGCCGATGCGGCCGGTAAAACTGCCGAGCAGGCCAATAGAGTAAACGCGATTATCAAACAGCTTCAGGCTGAACAGGGCGTTATCATTGCCGCGCGCATGCATCAGGTAAAACAGCAGAGATAACATGCCAGTGAGGATCATGGCACCCAGCAGCAATGGCGAACCGCCGCTGCTGCGCTGACCATCCAGCGCCAGTGTCAGAGTAGCCATCCCGGCAGCCAGCAGGATGAAACCACCGAAATCAAAGCGGCGCGTCTGCATGCGGTAGTTGGGCATCAGTATCAGGGTGGCGATAGCGCCTGCAATGCCAACCGGGATATTAATCAGAAAGATCCAGTGCCAGCTGGCGTACTCCACCAGCACACCGCCCAGCGCCGGACCCAGCAACGGACCAATCTGGCCGGGGAGGGTCACAAAGGTCATGGCCGACATGTACTGTTCGCGCGGCACGATCTTCATTACCGTCAGACGACCCACCGGCACCATCATGGCTCCGCCAATCCCCTGAACCACGCGCGACAGCACCAGCTGATCCAGCGTGCCGGAGATGGCGCACAGCAGCGAACCCAGGCTGAACAGCACAATCGCGCAGAAGAAGATGTTGCGCACGCCAAAGCGATCCGCCAGCCAGCCGCTGACCGGCAGCATCACGGCCACCGTCAGCACGTAATAGACGATCACCGAGTGCATGTGCAGCGGGCTGACGCCCAGGTCGTGTGCCATCGACGGGATCGCGGTATTGACGATGGTGGTATCCAGCGTCTGCATAAAGAAACCGATGGCAACAATCCACAGTTGCCAGCGGACGTTAGTGCTTTGCGTAGTCATCAATTCCCCCGGTCAAGGCGTCACATCCGCCGTCCGTTGCAGCCAGACCCATTACGGCTGCTGTGCGGCGGCCAGCGGGCGTTTTCTGCGCCGCAGCTTATCCATCATTAAATAGACAACCGGCGTGGTGTAGAGCGTCAGCAACTGACTCATCACCAGGCCGCCCGCTATGGTAATCCCCAGCGGCTGGCGCAGTTCAGCACCGTCGCCGCTGCTCAGCACCAGCGGCAGCGCGCCAAACAGCGCTGCCAGCGTGGTCATCATAATCGGCCGGAAGCGCAACAGGCAGGCCTGGAATATCGCCTCCCGCGCGTTGAGCTGGCCGTTGCGTTCGGCCTCCAGTGCAAAGTCGACCATCATGATGGCGTTCTTTTTCACGATACCGATCAGCAGCAGAATCCCGATTAGCGCGATCAGGCTGAAGGGCGTATCAAACAGTTCCAGCGCCAGCAGCGCCCCCACACCCGCCGAGGGCAGGGTTGAGAGAATGGTCAGCGGATGCACATAGCTCTCATAGAGGATGCCCAGCACGATATAGACCGCCGCTATCGCCGCCAGCATCAGCCAGAGCTGGCTGCTCTGCGACTGCTGAAACACCTGCGCGGTTCCGGCAAAGCTGCCACGCACGCTGGATGGTACGCCGATCGCCGTCATGGTGCGTTCAATCGCCTCCGACGCCTGTGACAGCGACACACCCTCTGGCAGGTTAAAGGAGATGGTCGATGCCGCCGACAGCCCTTCGTGGTTCACCGACAGCGGCGCATTCGCTGGCTGCCAGTGGGCGAACCACGACAGCGGTATCGCTTTGCCTTCGCTGTTAATTACGAACATCTGCGACAGGGCGCTGATATCCTGGGTGTAGCGTGGATCGACCTCCATCACCACTTTGTACTGGTTAAGCGGCTGATAGATGGTAGAGATCTGACGCTGACCAAAGGCGTTATTCAGCAGGGCATTAGCCTGAGAGACGTCGATACCGAGCCGCGCCATGCTTTCGCGGTCATAGGTCAGCGCCATCTCGCTGCCTTTATCCTGCTGATCGGAGTTCACGTCCGCCAGCTGCGGCAGGGCAGAAAATGCCTCACGGATTTTCGGCTCCCACGTTCGCAGGGCGGCGAGATCGTCTGACAGCAGTGAATACTGATAACCAGCATTCGACTCCCGGCCACCGACCCGCAGATCCTGCACCGCATTCAGGTAGAGGCTGGCACCCGGCTCTTTTGCCAGCTTTGTGCGCAACCGCGCGATGATCTCCACGGCACTCTCTTTGCGCTCTGACAGCGGTTTCAGGGAGATAAACATTGAGCCGCTGTTGGTACGCATGCCACCGGTAAAGCCCACTACGCTGTCAACAGCGGGATCGGCGCCGACAATCTCCATAAAATCCTGCAGCTTACTGCGCATTGCCTGAAACGAAATGCTCTGGTCAGCAGAGATAAAGCCGGAGAGCCGCCCGGTATCCTGTTCCGGCATAAAAGTTTTCGGAATATGAACAAACAGCCAGCCGGTCAGGAAGATGGTGGCGAAAAACAGCAGCATGACCCAGCGAGCATGGTTCAGCACCACGTTAAGCGAACGACCATACCCCTGCTGTATCGCCATCAGCAGCCGACCCGCGCCGCGCCGGCGGGGCTGGCTGCGTGGCCCGTGCGGCTTCAGCAGATACGCGCACATCATTGGTGTCAGGGTGATGGAGATAAACAGCGAGATAACAATCGACACCGACAGCGTAATGGCAAACTCAGAGAAGAAACGGCCAATCAGCCCGCCGATCATCAGCAGCGGCAGGAACACGGCAACCAGCGACAGGCTCATCGACAGCACGGTAAAGCCGACTTCCCGTACCCCTTTCAGCGCGGCGGCCAGCGGTTTCATGCCCGCTTCGACATGCCGGGCAATGTTCTCCAGCACCACGATCGCATCATCCACCACAAAGCCGGTGGCGATGGTCAGCGCCATCAGCGAGAGGTTATTCAGGCTGAAGCCGCACAGGTACATCGCGGCAAAGGTGCCGATCAGCGAAACCGGCACGGCGACGGCGGGGATCAGCGTGGCACGACCGGAGCGCAGGAACACAAACACCACCAGAATCACCAGCGCCACGGCGATTAACAGAGACTGCTCCACTTCATGCAGCGAGGCGCGAATGGTAGGCGAGCGATCCTGAGCAATCTGCAGATCGATGGCGGCGGGGATCACCTCATGCAGCAGTGGCATTTCGGCGCGGATGCGGTCCACCGTATCAATGACGTTGGCTTCAGGCGTTTTGCGGATCAGCAGCAGCACCGCCGGTTTACCGCGCGACATCCCGGCGTTACGCACGTCCTGCACTGAATCCTCGACGGTCGCCACATCTGACAGCTTCACCGCTGCGCCATTATTGTAGTGCACCACCAGCGGCTGATACTCACGGGCAGTCTGCAGCGCATCATTGGTACGCAACTGCCAGCGCTGCTGCGCGTCGTCCAGTGCGCCTTGCGGCCGACGCTGGTTGGCGTTCGAGATCGCGGTGCGCACCGCATCCAGCGACACGCCCTGATTAAACAGCGCCTGCGGATTGAGCGCCACACGCACCGCAGGCAACGAACTGCCGCCCACGGTGACGTCGCCCACGCCCTCGATCTGTGACAGTTTTTGTGCCAACTGGGTCGAGGCGTAATCATAGAGCTGACCGGGATTGTAGGTATCCGAGGTCAGCGTCATGATCATAATCGGCGCATCGGAAGGGTTCACTTTGCGATAAGTGGGACGCGACGGCATGCCGGTGGGCAGCAGGCTTTGCGCCGCGTTGATCGCGGCCTGCACATCGCGCGCCGCGCCGTTAATGTCGCGATCAAAATCGAACACCAGAATGATGCGGGTGCTGCCCAGCGAACTGGTTGAGGTCATTTCACTGACGCCCGCGATGCGTCCCAGCGAGCGCTCCAGCGGCGTGGCCACCGACGACGCCATAATCTCCGGTGAGGCACCTGGCAGCGACGCCGAGATAACGATCACCGGGAAATCGACCTGCGGCAGCGGCGCCACTGGCAGCAGCCGGAAACCCAGCATGCCCGCCAGGGCGATGGCCAGCGTCAGAAGGGTCGTCGCGACGGGCCGGTTGATGAACAGGGCAAAGAACTTCACTCTGCGGCCTCCGTGCGGCCAAAGCGGCGACGGGTGGCGTGCGCCAGCCGATCAAACAGCAGGTAGATCACCGGTGTGGTGAACAGCGTCAGCACCTGACTCAGAATCAGTCCGCCGACCATGGCAATGCCCAGCGGATGACGCAGTTCGGCCCCGACGCCGGTGCTGAGCATCAGTGGCAACGCGCCGAGCAGGGCCGCCAGCGTGGTCATCAGAATCGGGCGGAAGCGCAGCAGGCAGGCCTGATAGATCGCATCATAAGGCTTCATACCCTGTTCACGCTCCGCCGCCAACGCAAAGTCGATCATCATGATAGCGTTCTTTTTCACGATGCCGATGAGCAGGATGATGCCGATAATCGCCACGATATCCAGCTCATTGCCGCTGAGCATGAGCGCCAGCAGCGCGCCGACGCCCGCGGTGGGCAGCGTCGAGAGAATGGTGATCGGGTGAATAAAGCTCTCATAAAGCACGCCCAGCACGATGTACATCGCCACAATGGCCGCCACAATCAGCCAGACCGTGCTGCTGAGCGCCGCCTCAAAGGCCAGCGTGCTGCCCTGGAACTGGGTCATCAGCTCGGCAGGCATGCCAAGCTCCGCTTCCGCCTGGGAAACGGCTTTTACCGCATCTTCCAGCGAATAGCCGTCAGCCACATTGAACGAGAAGGTCGCCGAGGGGAACTGGTCGAGATGGTTAATGCTAAGCGGCGTGTGGCGCTGCTCGATGCGGGCAATCGCACTCAGCGGCACGCTGCCGCCGTCGCTGCTGTTCAGGCGAATCGCATCCAGACTCGCCAGCCCGGGCGTGGCGTTATTATCCTGCTCCAGCACCACACGATACTGATTCGCCTGGGTATAGATGGTGGAGATCAGCCGCTGCCCAAAGGCGTTATACAGCGCGTTATCGACGTCCGCCATGCTGATGCCGAGGCGGCTGGCACTGTCGCGGTCCACGTTGACATAGGCTTCCAGCCCCTGATCCTGCCAGTCACTGCTGACATCGCGCAGCTGTGGCAGGGTGCTGAGCCGGGTCAGCAGGGCCGGAACCCAGGTGCTGAGCGACGACAGTGAACCCGATTGCAGTGTGAACTGATACGGTGTGCGGCTCGCCTGGGTATCAATGGTGAGATCCTGCACCGCCTGCAGCCACAGCTGCACGCCTGGCACCGCACTGACCTGCTGTTGCAGGCGCTGCTGTATAGCAGGAATCCGGTCGTCGCGCTGATCCAGC
Organism: Pantoea sp. S62; assembly: GCF_016658625.1. Taxonomy (NCBI): domain Bacteria; kingdom Pseudomonadati; phylum Pseudomonadota; class Gammaproteobacteria; order Enterobacterales; family Erwiniaceae; genus Pantoea; species Pantoea sp. S62. The sequence goes on from NZ_JACVVI010000009.1 coordinate 112,206, forward strand.
GGCTTGAGGTTGATCTGCAGCCGCGCGCTGTTCAGCGAAGCATTGGTGCCATCCACGCCGACAAACGAGGTCATGCTCTCAACCGCCGGATCTTTCATAATGATGGAGGCAACATCGCGGGTGCGCTGCGCCATACTGGCGTAGGAGACCGACTGCGGGGCCTGCAGCGTACCCTGAATAATGCTGTTGTCCTGCTGCGGGAAAAAGCCTTTCGGGATCACCATCCACAGCAGCAGCGTCAGGACCAGCGTGCCCAGCGCCACCGACAGCGTCAGCCAGGGGTGATTCAGCACCCGGCTCAGGCCACGACCGTAGGTGGCGACGATACGATCAAACATCGCTTCACTGGCCCGCGAAAAGCGGTTCTGTTTGCGCAGCGACTCTGCGCTCAGCATCCTGGCGCACATCATCGGCGTCAGGGTCAGTGACACCACCGCTGAAATCAGAATCGCTACCGCCAGCGTGACGGCAAATTCCCGGAACAGGCGGCCAATCACGTCGCCCATAAACAGCAGCGGGATCAGCACCGCAATCAGCGAGAAGGTCAGGGAGATGATGGTGAAGCCAATTTCTCCGGCCCCTTTCAGCGCGGCGGTCAGCGGCTTTTCCCCTTTCTCGATATAGCGTGAGATGTTCTCAATCACCACGATGGCATCATCGACCACGAAGCCGGTGGCGATGGTCAGCGCCATCAGCGTCAGGTTATTGATGGAAAAGCCGAGGAAGTACATCGCCGCAAAGGTGCCAATCAGCGAAAGCGGGACCGCCACCGCCGGGATCAGCGTGGCGGGCACGTTGCGCAGAAACAGATAGATGATCATCACGACCAGCGCCATCGCCAGCATCAGCTCAAACTGCGTGTCGTTCACTGAAGCGCGAATATTGGTGGTGCGGTCGGTGAGCAGTTTAACGTCTACCGACTTTGGCAGGGCGGCGGTCAGGGCGGGCAGCATGGCACGGATATTATCCGCCGTGGCGATGATATTGGCGCCAGGCTGACGCTGAACGTTGAGCACAATCGCCGCATCGCGGTTGGCCCAGGCTCCGAGCCAGCTGTTTTCGGCTCCCTGTTCGATGGTCGCGACATCACCCAGACGTACCGGCGCACCATTTTTATAGCTGATGATCAACTGGCGATAATCTTCCGCCGATTTCATCTGGTCATTGGCTGACAGGGTGACGGAGCGGGTCGGGCCATCCAGGCTGCCTTTGGCAGAATTGACGTTGGCATTGCTGATGGCAGTCCGCACCGTTTCGCTGGTCAGACCCAGCGCCGCCAGCGCCTGCGCATTCATCTTCACCCGCACCGCCGGACGCTGGCCACCCGAAAGCGTCACCAGCCCGACGCCGCTGACCTGAGAGATTTTCTGTGCGACACGCGTTTCCACCATGTCCTGCACCTGCGTCAGCGGCATGCTGCGCGTGGTAACGGCCAGCGTCATGATCGGTGGATCGGCAGGATTCACTTTGCTGTAGACCGGCGGATTAGGCAGGTCGTTGGGCAGCAGGTTGGTCGCTGAGTTGATGGCCGCCTGCACCTCCTGCTCGGCCACATCCAGCGGCAGCGTCAGCTGGAACTGCAGCGTTACGACCGAGGCACCGCCGGAGCTTTGCGACGCCATCTGTTTCAGCCCAGACATCTGACCAAACTGGCGCTCAAGCGGGGCGGTGATAGAGGAGGTGACCACATCCGGGCTGGCACCCGGATAGAGCGTGACGACCTGGATGGTCGGATAGTCGACTTCGGGCAGCGCCGAGACTGGCAGGAAGCGGTAGCCCAGTATCCCGGCCAGCAAAATCGCAATCATCAACAGCGTGGTGGCGACCGGGCGCAGAATAAACTGGCGTGACGGCCCGCCACTATGATCGGGAGGCATGACCTGCATTACTCACGCTCTCCTTTTGACGGCAGGGTCGCGCGGGTAGCGCGCGGAGCATTGCTCTGCGGCGCGACCACCTCAACTTTCGCGCCTTCGGTCAGGCGATCCAGCCCGTCTGTCACCACGCGTTCACCCGCCTCCAGACCGGCGCTGATCACGACTTTTTCACTATCCTGCAGGCCGGCCATCACACTTTTCTTGCTGACCTTGTTGTCACTGTTCACCACCCAGACAAAGTGGCCCTCATTGCCCATCTGTAATGCGGCAGGCGGAATGACCACTGCATCCTGCAGGGTGTTGACCTTCAGTCGCACATTGACGAACTGGTTAGGGAACAGCGTGTCGTCCTGATTATCAAAACGCGCTTTGATTTTGATGGTGCCGGTAGTGACATCAATCTGGTTGTCGAGGCTCAGCAGTTTGCCGCTGGCGATCAGATTCTGATTACTGCGATCCCAGGCCTCCACCAGCAACGGCTGGCCGCTTTTCTGCGCCTGCAGAATCGAACTGATGCTGTTTTCTGCCAGGGTAAAAACCACATCAATCGGGTGCGTCTGGGTGATCACCACGATACCGGTGGTGTCGCCGCTGGTGACATAGTTGCCAACATCCACCTGTTTCAGCCCGACCCGGCCAGTAATCGGCGCGGTGATCCGGCTGTAGGTCAGATTAAGCTGTGCACTGGCAACGCCGCCCTCATCTGCTTTCAGGGTGCCGAGCGTTTCACTCACCAGTGAGCGCTGAGTGTCCAGCTCCTGTTGCGACACCAGCGAGGTTTTTGCCAGCTTCTCGAAGCGTGCCAGGTCGCGACGGGCATTCGCCAGCGTCGCCTGATCTTTCGCCAGCTGGCCCTGAGCCTGGGTTAACGCCACCTGATAAGGCCGCGGGTCGACTTCTGCCAGCAGATCGCCTGCGTTAACCTGCTGGCCTTCGGTGAAGTGGATCGCCAGCAGGTCGCCATTGACCCGACTGCGCACCGTGGCCGTGTTAGCAGCGGTCACCGTTCCTAGTCCGCTGAGGAATTGCGGCACGCTCTGGCGGGTGGCGGTTGCCGCCTGAACCGGTGCGAGGGGACGACGCGCGCCATCACCCCCGCCTTTGCCGCCACGTGGCGCTGGCGAATCCGTCTGGCTGCTGCTCTGCGGCTGGGCATTGCGCTGCCAGGCATAGTAGCCGCCAGCGGCCACGGCGATCAGGGCCAGCACGATCAGGGTTTTCTTCATAACAGGATGTCGGGTGCTCATGATTGTTGATGCTCTCCAGCAGTGACGTAGTCCCAGGCGCAGGCATGAAATGGGTAGCCTGCAAACGAAAGATTGTAGTCGCCTCTGACGGGCAGAAGTTGAAGGAAATAAGGATATCTGTCAGGGCGGGGTAATTATGCCTGTTCCTGCATTAATCGCAGCACAATCGTCATAAAGGCGTGAAATGACTTTGCTATGCTAAAAAACAGACCGTTTGTCAGGCAAATCAGGAGCAGATAATGAGTCAGAATCAAACCCGGCAGTTGGGTGACAGTGGTATTACGGTGCCGTTACTGACGTTTGGCGGCAACGTGTTTGGCTGGACAGTGGATCAAACCTCCTCCTTTTCTCTGCTGGATGCGCTGGTGGATCGAGGGCTGTGGTTTATTGATACTGCCGACGTCTATTCCCGCTGGGCACCGGGTAACAAGGGCGGTGAATCGGAAACGATTATTGGTGAGTGGCTGAAAAAAAGCGGCAAGCGCGATCGGATCGTGCTGGCAACTAAAGTCGGTATGGAACTGTCGCCGGAAAAAACCGGGCTGAAGCCGCAATATATCCGTCAGGCGGTCGAAGATTCACTGCGCAGGTTACAGACCGACTACATCGACCTCTATCAGGCGCACCGTGACGATCAGGACACGCCGCTGGCGGACACGCTGAGCACCTTTGACAGTCTGATTCGCGAGGGGAAAGTCCGGGCTATTGGCGCCTCGAACTACAGCGCGGCGCGGCTTGAGGAGGCATTGCAGATCAGTGAAACGGAGGGGCTGGCGCGTTATGAAACCCTGCAACCGGAATACAACCTTTATGACCGACAGCCCTATGAGTCGGAACTGGAGCCGGTGGTCAGGGCGCACGGTTTAGGCGTAATCAACTACTACTCCCTCGCCAGCGGTTTTCTCAGTGGCAAATATCGTGATGCAGCGGATGCCAGTAAAAGCGCACGGGGTCAGGGCGTGGTAGACAAATACCTCAACCCGCGCGGTTTGCGAATCCTTGACGCGCTGGATGCGATTAGCGATGCGCATCAGGTGACACCGACGCAGGTGGCGCTGGCCTGGCAGATTGCCCGGCCCGGTATCACCGCACCGATTGTCAGTGCTACCTCACTTAAACAGCTCGACGATCTGACTGGCGCAACGCAGCTCACGCTGACCCCGGAACAGATTGATCAACTGGACCAGGCCAGCCGCTAATTTCAGGGGCGCTAGCGCCCCTTTTTACTTTATGCCTGTTAAAAAGTGCGCACCCTGCCCGAAGAATAACCAATCAGCGATCCCGATCACAAATGCGTTAATAAACTGATGTTTCAGGAAATTATGCGCACGTATTTACAATAAATGAAGATTAGTCAGCATTATCCTCTGCCCGTCACTTTCCGTAACTTACATAAGAATAAGCAAGATGAAAAACAGACTCGCAGAACAGCGTTTTCCGCTGCGCCGTGTGGCAACCGGCACCCTGATCATGGCCATGTTTTCCGCACAGGCCATCGCCGCTGATGCTTTCAGCCCGGACTCTGAATGGATGTTTGGGGACTGGGGTGGTTACCGAACGCAGTTGCAGGACGACGGCATCAAGTTTGACGTCAACTACACCATGGAGAGTGCCGCTAATCTGGGCGGCGGCGCAAATACCAACACCACCATGCGCTACAGCGATCAGTGGACGTTCGGCACCAATTTCGATTTGCAGAAGCTGCTGGACTGGCAGGATGCCGAGTTTCAGATGACCGTCACCAGCCGTAACGGGCAGAATCTTTCCGATCAGGTCGCCGATCAACGCACCGGTATGCTCTCCTCGGTGCAGGAAGTTTATGGTCGCGGTCAGACCTGGCGTCTGACGCAGTTCTGGTTGCGCAAAGGCCTGTTTAACGATGTGGTCGATATCAAAGCCGGACGGGTAACGGTGGGTGAAGATTTCGACAACTTCGATGGCAATCTGTTCCAGAACCTGGCGCTGGGCAGCGGACAGGCGGGTAACTGGCGTGGCGATCGCTGGTTCAACTGGCCGGTGTCGCAGTGGGGCGGCCGGGTTAAGTTTAATATCACGCCGGATGTCTTCTTCCAGGTCGGTTTCTATAATCAGAACCGCGCTAACTACGATCGCGGCGATGGCTTCCGTCTGGATACCAGCAACTCCGAGGGGAATCTGGTGCCGGTGGAACTGGGCTGGAAACCGACGTTCGGGCCGGAGAAATTACCGGGTAACTATCGCATCGGTTATTACTATTCGTCAGTGGATGGCGATGTCTATGGCAGCTGGCGCAACGGCGGCTATCAGGATCAGGCGCATTCTTACGGCGGCTATCTGTTATTGCAGCAACAGCTGACCGCGCAGGATGGCGATGTGAACCGTGGTCTGGGCGTGCGTGTTCAGACGGTGATGAACGATCATAAGACCTCGAAGACCGATAACTATCAGTCTATCGCCTTTACCTGGACAGGGCCGTTCGATGCCCGTCCGCAGGATGAGATTGGTGTGGGCGCGTCGCGTATCCACGTGAACAGCGACTATACCCGCTCACTGCGTCAGCAGAATCAGGCCAATGGCGAGAGCCGCTTTGACAGCCCGACTTATCTGCCGATTCAGGAAGGTTCAGAGTACAACTATGAGGTTTACTACAACGCCAAAGTGACGAACTGGATGTCACTGCGACCTAACCTGCAGTATGTGGTGGCGCCGGGCGCGGTGAGCGAAGTGAAGGATGCGTTTATCGGCGGTATCAGCGCCAATATTGCCTTCTGATAGCGGGCTAAAAACGGCATCCTTAAAACCATTGCGGGGAGATCGTGCACAGGCTCAGGGAGCATACGCCTTCCGCAAAGACGCAAAAGACGCCATCCCTGGCAGGCTCAGCGCGGGCCATCCGTGGCCCGCGATGCTTTGCTACAGGCGTATGCTCCCATCGCTTTAAGATTCTGAGCTGTCTTTACGGAAAAGCGAGGAGCCTTTTTTACATCGATGCGCCGCATTAGCGGAACATCACTTCCGCCCAGCGGGCCAGGCCTGCGGTGACGGAGGCGAAATCATCGCCGCCCGCAATCGGCGTATCCGGCAGCGTCTGCTGCAGCGCTGCGCGCAGCAGTGGCGAACGCGCACTGCCGCCGGTCAGATAGATCACATCAGGCTTGATCTGGCTGGTGGCCAGCGCGAGCTGCACCTGTTCCTGGATTTTCTCCAGCGGCTGACTGATGGCGTCCTGCAGCTGACCCACCCCAATCTCTGTCTCTAATGCCGCGGCAATGAAGTCGAGGGAGGCGGTATGCGCCGGGCTGGCTGACAGCGCAATTTTGCTCTCTTCTGCCGCGCGCACCAGCCGGTAACTGAGCTTCTGCTGCCACACTTTCAGCAGGCGAGCCACGACGTCACCCTGTTCAGCATCCCGCACCAGATCCCGCAGCCACTTACCGCAGGCCGGACTGTAAAAGTCACTCTGCGCCGGAACATCATTGATGGCGATGGCGTTCCACCACGGCAGGGCAGGCAACGCGGTGCCTTTCAGGGTGTTACCGCCCAGGCCCAGCAATGGCATCAGGGTCTTAAACGTCAGCATAATATCCAGGTCGTTCCCGCCAACGCGGCAACCGCTGTGACCCAGCAGGCTTTCACGGCGGTCCGCCTTATCACGCCATTTTGGTCCCATCAGCAACATCGAGCAGTCGGTCGTACCGCCGCCGATATCCACCACCAGAACCGTCGTTTCCTGCTTCAGCGTCGCTTCGAAATCGAGTCCGGCGGCGACCGGTTCAAACTGAAACTCCACGTCACGGAAACCGGCGCGGTGAGCGGCGCGCAGCAGAATGCCTTCTGCCTGCTGGTTAGACTCTTCGCTGCCTAAGCCCTGAAAGTTGACCGGCCGCCCGATCACTGCCTGATCGATGGCCTGATCAAGCTGGCTTTCACCCTGCTGACGGATGTGCAGCATCATGGCGCAGACCAGATCTTCAAACAGGGCGATCTGCTGCGGCTTCAGGCCGCTGGCACCGAGGAACGATTTGGGGGATTTAACGAACCAGACATCTTCGGGGTCGACCATGTAATGCTGCAGCGCGGTGAGGCCGAACTGCACGCTGTTGGGCTGGACCTCGATATCCTCTTCGCGGTTATAACGCATGGCACGTTGCAGCAGCGCCGTGGTTTCGCTGTCCGGTGTCGCCACCTGATGATGACGATAAAGCCATTCGCTGATCGACTCGCGGGTCGGCGCACAGATCATTGACGGCAGCAGGCGCTGATCATTTTCCAGCGTTAACAGACGTGGCGTGCCATTTTCGCTGACTGCAATAGAGCAGTTAGCCGTGCCGTAATCGAATCCTATGAACATTTTCGCCCCCATGCCGGAAAAAAGGGGGCGACTTTAGCGCAGCTTCAGCAGGGTGGCAAGCAGGCAGCGCGGGAATTAACGGATAGCGAAGATGCGATCTTCAGCCAGAGAACGCAACGGCTGACGCTCGGCCACGGCACTGCCCCAGACGCCATCCACATCAAGGGTCGCCAGCGTGCTGAGTACTGCGGGTACTGAAATCGGACCGGCCAGCACCGAGATATTGCGCTGCGTTGCCTGGCCCTGAATGATGGTCAGCAGCATCTCATCCATCAGATTATTATGAACGTTAGCAACCAGTTCAGGGGCCAGCACCAGATAATCAACCACTTCGTCACTCAGCAGATTGAAGGCATCCAGGTTACGGCCAAAATGCTGCAACACGACACGACAGCCACACTGCCGCAGTTGCATCAGCGCGGCATAGAGCTGATCGCCTTTGCTCAGCACGCTGGCGGCAGGGAAAGCGAAACCACAGCGGCTGTCAGAGAGTCCCTCGGCAACAAAGCGCTGACAGAGTTGCTGCACGAAGACGGCATCGTTCAGTACCTGTGCATTGAGTGGCAGGATCACCGGAATGCCTTTGTTATTCAGCCTCTGCACATCGTGACGGAAAAAAGCATCCAGAATATTATTATCCAGCCGGCGACGCAGCGAATCGTCAGGCAGGTTATTGCGCAGCAGGGTTTCATCCACCAGCAGCCCGTCAGCCGTTAACAGCTGCACCTCAAGCAGCCAGATAAAGGCCGCCTGCGGTGTTTTAGGCGGCGCAACGGCCCAGGCCGGCAGTTCGATCTGCAGCGCATCAATCATTACTGCATCCATGCCCTGATGATTACCCGGCAGCGGTAAACGATGCTGTTCGTAGATGACCAGTCGTCCGCGCCCGCTGCGTTTGGCGTTGTAACAGGCGATATCCGCCTGCGAAAGCACGTCGCCGCTCTGGCAGTTATCCGCTGAAATCTGCGTGACGCCCGCGCTCGCACCCACATGATAAAGGCGGCCCAGCCACTGGAACCGGTAATCATTGACCGCGGCGACGATGCGCTGCACCACGTCATGCGCCTGAGCGACTTCGCAATCGGGCATCAGCAGCGCAAACTCGTCGCCACCCAGCCGGGCCAGGAAATCGCTGCTGCGCAGGTGGTACTGCATTAAATCGGAGAGCTCACGCAGTAACGCATCGCCTGCGGCATGTCCGGCGCTGTCATTCACCGCTTTAAACTTATCCAGGTCGATAAACACCAGCACATGCTGATGCTGATGTTCAGCCGCATCAAACAGCAGACGTTTAAGCTGAAGCTCGAAACTGGCACGGTTCGGCAGGCGGGTCAGGGTGTCATGCAGCGCGCTATAGCTCAGCCGCTTCATCAGTTTGCGCGACTCACTCACATCCTGAATAACCATTACGGCACCCTGTTCCAGGCCCGCCTCGGAGCGCAGCGGTGTGATGCTGTAGTGAATATCGATATGGCCGCCATCGGGCGTATGCAGCACCAGATCGTCCGCCAGACCGGGGGTGATTTTTTCCGCCGGTAGCTGGCATAACAGCAGATTCTCGACTTCGGGTCCGTTACGCCCCTGAGTGATATGCAGTAGTTCACTCAGCGGCTGACCGGCTGCCTGCTCCTGCGACAGGCCACTCATTTTCTCTGCTACCGGGTTCATAAAGGTGACGCGCATCTCTTTATCGGTGCTGATCACCGCTTCGCCGATGGAATCCAGGGTGATCGCCATGCGCTCTTTCTCCTGAAACAGCGCCTCATTAAGATTGCGCAGCGGCGTGATGTCCTGGCAGATGCCCAGCATGCGCTCAATGCGCCCCTCTTTGCTCAGTTGCCGGTTAGCCTGCGTGCGCACCCAGCGCTGTCCCTGGGCATCGACCACGCGGTACTCCATATGAAAAGCGCTGCGCAGCTCAATCGCCTGCTGCACCGTCAGCGCGGCGTACTCGCGATCGGCGGGATGGAGCAGATGGACCCAGAGGTCATAGCTGGGCGACTCATGCGGCGCAAGGCCAAACAGGGCGTACATGCGCTTGTCCCATAACATCTCGCCGGTCAGCAGGTTCCACTCCCATACGCCGATGCCGCCCGCCTCGTTGGCCAGCGTAATACGCTCCATCAGCCGGCGGTTCACCTGCTCACTCTGCTTCAGCTCTGAGATATCGATAATCTGCGCAATAAAGTAGAGCGGGGCATAGCTACTGTCGCGCACCAGCGAGACCGTCAGCCGCGCCCAGACAATTTCGCCATCTTTACGGAAATAGCGCTTCTCAAAAGTGTAGGTATCGATCTCACCCTCCAGCAACCGGGTCGCATGTTCCAGGTCGAGGCTGAGATCGTCGGGATGGGTAATCTGCTGAAAGGTCAGACGCTTCAGCTCTTCTGCCGGATAGCCCAGAATCTGACAGAGAGATCGATTCACCTGCAGCCAGTTGCCCTGTGGCGCGACGAGTGCCATACCGATGGCGGAATACTCCATGGCGTGACGAAAGCGGGTTTCGCTGTCGGTAATGTGAAGTTTTTCGCGCCGGAACGCGTCCATCACCAGCGACATAATGTGACTGGGGATTAACACCAGCAGAAACGGCAGCCAGCTGGAGACCGGGCCGAGGGCGCTGTTGTTATTGACCACGTTGACCAGATCAAAAGCCAGCAGCATCGAGATAAAACTGGCGTTCAGGAAGAACAGGACAAACGCCTGCAGCTTGGGCAGGCGAACCGCGCACCAGAACAGGATCACCACAATAAAGGTAAAGGGCCACGGCAGGAAACGCAGTGCCAGATAACTGGCACCGAGGGTAAGCACCAGCGTCAGCAGGGATTCGGCCAGCCGCAGATCGCTGAACTGCGCGCGCCGCAGCGGCCAGGGCAGCAGCAGCAGCATCGGGCCTAAAACCAGCATCCCGATGATCTCGGAGATGACCCAGGTATAGAAGAAGGGAAACGAGGCATGGCCGCTGACCTGCAGCGTCCAGATCGCCAGCACGCCGCCGAGCAGCGGGGTCATGATGCCGACTGACACCACCATCCTTGCCCAGTCATTCAGCGAATTCAGCGGCGCGCGCCGATCCAGCAGGGCGCGCAGCAGCATACCACCCACGCCGGCCTGAATAAGATTAAGCAGCGCAAATTTAATATTTGAGAGGGCAGGTCCGATGATGATGGCATTCGCCCCCGCGGTGCCCAGCACACAGGCAGTCAGCAGCAGCGGCAGCTGTCTTGACGGGCAGCGGAAAACCACGACGGTCATTAAGGTGGTCGGGAACCAGAGCGGGGAAATCTTCCCACTGACAACGATCAGTTCAAGACAGAACATCGTCAGGACAAACACCACGCAGCCAAGCACCAGGGCCGAGAGCCAGCGGTTTGGCGGGTTATTTTGCGGGGACAGGATCTCTATCGTCATGCGAACTTCCGGCAGGGTGCAGGGCTCCGCAACGGCGAATCAGGCACCAGTCATTCTCTGACTGCATGCTAGCACATTCGGCAAAGAAAAAAGGGGTGAAATCAATATTGCCCGTTATTCGGCGAATTGACGGGCAGGGTAAAATTGATTGCCAGCGTGTTGATTACTGGCGGAAAAGATCGGCGCGGGTATAAGGTTTCTCCAGGCCCGCGAGGCTGGCAGAGAAGCGCTCCAGAAACTGCTGCGTTGTTGCGACGCGACCGTGACTCATCAATACAAACGGCACTAACAGCGCGGCACCTACCTGCGGCCAGCTGAAGCCTTTTAATGAGGTGCGGCGCTGCGAAATCAGAAACGCGGTGCTCAGCGTAAAGCCCAGCAGCAGACCGGTAGCGACCTCACTTTTAGAGTGAGCGTGGATCACCAGACGTGAGAAACCGACCATCAGTGGGATCAGATAACCGACGCCAATCGCCGCGATACGCCATACGGCTTCCCAGCGCCCGGAAATCAGCCATAACATGACCGGCCATAGCGTCGCGGACATGGCGCTATGACCGCTGAAACCGGTGAAATTAAACCGGGCGCTGCCAATACCAAATCCCAGAAACAGAATTTTCGAGAGGCTGACGGCCAGGCCAGCCAGGCCAAAAGCCACAATCCAGTAAAAGACCGTAAGACGATTGTCACTCTTCCACGGCAAAATCAGCGCAATAATCACCGCTGTCGGAATCAACAGCATGCTGTCGCCAAAATAGGTCAAAGTCTTCCAGTGCATACCACTCCTGATGCATCATTCGGTCGAAACGTTTGCAGCGCGCATCGTCAGAACAGCGCGCCGCGCAGGCCATTTTATTTATAGTATGGTGTGACGTTAGTTTATCGGTGAAATGAGTGGCGTCCAAAGGAGAAAGTCTGAAAAGTCGCCGACGCCATTTTTGTGGCATCAAAAGGCCGAAATCCCTATACTTAGCGCGAACACACCCTCTCCATTTCGGCCCGTCCGCTGCCCGCGTAATGTGTGACCAGTGGCAGGCTCCAGTTATCAGGTCCTAAAATAGTATGACTGACAAGTCTCATCAGTGCGTGATTGTAGGCATTGCCGGCGCTTCCGCATCCGGTAAAAGTTTAATTGCCAGCACGCTCTATCGTGAAATCCGTGATCAGGTAGGTGACGAGCACATCGGGGTGATCCCGGAAGATGCTTATTACAAAGATCAAAGTCACCTCACCATGGAAGAGAGGGTTAAAACCAATTATGACCATCCGAGTGCGATGGATCATGATTTGCTGTTGCAGCATCTGCAGGCGGTGAAAGCCGGCCAGGATATTGAGCTGCCGGTTTACAGCTATGTTGAACACACCCGCACCCAGCAAACGCATCACCTGAAGGCCAAAAAGGTCATTATTCTTGAAGGCATTCTGCTGTTGACTGACGCCCGTCTGCGCCAGGAACTCAACTTCTCTATCTTCGTGGACACGCCGCTCGACATCTGTCTGATGCGCCGCATGAAACGTGACGTCAACGAGCGTGGCCGTTCAATGGATTCGGTAATGAGTCAGTATCAGAAGACCGTGCGTCCGATGTTCCTGCAGTTTATCGAGCCATCAAAACAGTACGCCGATATTATTGTGCCGCGCGGCGGAAAAAACCGTATCGCCATCGATATCCTTAAGGCGAAAATCAACCAGTTTTTTGAATAACGCACGTCCGTCCGGACGTGGTGCAGTCCGGCGGCAGGCACGCATGCCGGTTTGCTACACTTATGTTATGGAGTTACCGCAATGAGATTATGCGATCGCGATATCGAAGCCTGGCTGGACACTGGCAAACTGGCTATTGAGCCACGCCCGCCGGTCGAGCGCATTAATGGTGCCACTGTCGATGTGCGTCTGGGTAATCAGTTCCGTACTTTCAGCGGTCATACCGCGGCTTTTATCGACCTGAGCGGCCCGAAACAGGAAGTGAGTGCGGCACTGGACCGTGTGATGAGCGATGAGATCGTGCTGCCTGATGGCGAAGCCTTTTTCCTCCATCCGGGTGAACTGGCGCTGGCGGTGACGCTGGAGTCTGTAACACTGCCTGACGATCTGGTGGGCTGGCTGGATGGCCGCTCCTCGCTGGCGCGCCTCGGGCTGATGGTTCATGTGACGGCTCACCGCATTGATCCAGGCTGGCAGGGTCGTATCGTGCTGGAATTCTACAATTCAGGTAAACTGCCGCTGGCGCTGCGTCCCGGCATGTTAATTGGCGCGCTAAGTTTTGAACCGCTTTCAGGTCCGGCTGCACGTCCCTATAACCGGCGTGAAGATGCAAAATATCGCGGTCAGCAAGGCGCTGATGCCAGCCGTATCGATAAAGACTGATTTGAGGATGTAATGAAAAGAGTGATAACCACGCTGGCCATCCTGTTAGTGGTGGTCGTAACGGGAATGAGCGCGCTGGTGCTGCTGGTCAATCCCAACGACTTTCGTACCTATATGGTGCAACAGGTCGAACAACGCAGTGGTTATCGCCTTGAAGTCAGCAGCGATCTGCGCTGGCACGTCTGGCCACAGCTCAGTATCCTGGCAGGCCGGATGAGTCTCACCGCGCCGGGTGCCAGCCAGCCGCTGGTCTCGGCAGAAAACATGCGGCTTGATGTCGATCTCTTGCCACTCTTATCCCACCAGCTCAGCGTCAGTCAGGTGCTGCTGAAAAATGCGATCGTGCGTGTCACGCCGGAGAGCAACGCGCAGCGTGCTAAAAATGCGCCTCAGGGTCCGCGCGATGCGGAGCCAGCCCCGGCGTCCAGCGGCTGGTCATTTGATATTGCAAAGCTGCGGGTAGCCGACAGTCTGCTTATCTGGCAGCAGCCGGGCGGTGACGAATATAATTTCCGCGACCTCAACATCAATATGGATCAGGACGCGAACAAGCTGGCGACCCTGTCGCTGAGCACCAGCCTGATGCGCAATCAGCGCAACGCGACTCTGAATCTCAAAGGCCAGCTCGATGCCGCGCAATATCCCCACCGTCTCAGCGGCCAGCTGCAGCAGCTTGATTACACGCTTTCCGGTGCCGATATCCCGGTTCAGGGAATTAAAGGCTCACTGAGCCTGCAGGGTGAATGGAATGGCGACCGCCAGCAGTTCTCGTTCAGCAATCTGCAGCTCACCGCCAACGACAGTACGCTGACCGGGCAGGGCAGCGGACAGACTATTCCGCCACAGCAGCTGGCGCTGGATCTGAAAGCCAGCACGCTGAATCTGGATAATTTACTCACCAGCACGCCGGTCTCTGAAACGCCTGGCGTGCAGCATGCCACTGTGGCCCGTTCGCCGGTGATTGCGGCTCCACGGGAGCGCAGCAACGCCGACTCTCCGCTCAATGAACTGAACCTGGCGCTGAAATTACAGGCGGATAGTGTGGTATGGCGCGGCCTCTCCCTGACCAGCCTTGCGGTAAACGCCAGCAATCAGCAGGGACTGATGACGCTGAACACGCTCAGCGGCAAACTGGGCAATGGCAGCTTCTCGGTTCCCGGCAGCATCGATATTCGTCAGCCGGAAACACAGGTCAGCCTGAAACCTCAACTCCGGTTGATTGCCATTCAGCCACTGCTTAAAGCGTTTGAACTGCCGGAAAGCCTGCAGGGAAATCTGAGTCTCGACGGCGAGCTGTCGGGCAATACGCTGACGGTTGAGGCGGCGAAGCGCAGCTGGCAGGGCAGGGCAACGATCAGCGCCAGCAACCTGAAGCTGGCACAGCTCAATCTGCAGCAGATGGTGCAGCGTGCCGTGGCGCGGGTCAGCGACAAGGTCAGCAGCCAGGACGCCGTCGATGAAGGCATTGAGTCGATCAGTGGTCAGGTCGCGCTGAATAAAGGTGTACTCAGCTTCAGCGATATTAATGGCAACGGTCAGAATCTGGGCCTGCAGGGCGCGGGTAAAGTCGACATGGTGCAGCAGCAGCTGGACGTCACGCTGGGACTGAAAATCAGCGGCTGGCACGGCGATGATGCGCTGGTGAAGACACTCTCCAGTCAGCCGGTTCCGCTGCGTATGTATGGTGACTGGAACAGCCTGCAATATTCCCTGCCGGTGGATGCCGTGCTGCGTGACCGTCTCCAGAGTGAAGCGAAGTCCCGGCTGAATCAGTGGATCGATCGTCAGAAAGAGGGCGAGAATAAAGAGAACCTGAAGAAAATCATGCGCCCGTAGCGGGCGCATGCTGTCAAAGCGGGTGACGGGTTAAACCTCGTAATCGCTATCAGGCTGCAGCAGAATTTCGACTTTCTGAACCCGATGATTTTCCACCTGCAGGGTTCTCAGCCGGTAATCACCCAGCTGCAACACTTCTCCTTCCTGAGGGATATGCTGCAGCTTATCCATCAGTAAACCTGCCAGCGTATGATAGTCACGCTGCTCGTCCAGCGGCAGTTTCACATAGAGCGCCAGATCTTCCAGCGGCATATGGCCGTTAGCAATCCAGTGCCCCTCTCCCTGAATCTGAATATCGTAGCGGGCATCAATCTCTCCCGCCTCATTCGGCAGATTGCCCGCAATGGTTTCCATCACATCGCTCAGGGTCACCACGCCCTCCACTGAACCAAACTCATCCACCACAAAAGCAAAGTGAGTATGGGCCTGCCGGAACTGTTCCAGCGCCTGCAGCAGCGTCAGACGTTCAGGAAAGACCAGCGGCTGCCGAATCAGGGCGCGCAGATCGAGCGAATTATGGTGCAGCGACTGGTGCAGCAGATCGATAACGTGCACTACGCCCAGCGGTTCGCTGGAGTTGTCCGTTATCAGGATGCGCGTGTGCTGATTGCGGTCGAGGCGTGACATGATCTCTGCCGGATCGTCACTGAGGTCGATATGGTCGACGTCATGGCGCGAGGTCATGATGCTGTTGACGTGGCGCTGGCCCATGCCCAGCACCCGGGCAATCATCACCCGTTCCTGGCGGTTGAACAGCATGCTGGCATCGCTGTCAGCAATCAGGGACGAGGTTTTCGCATCCAGTTCCGCCGGTTCCGCTGCACCCCGCAGCATGCGTAACACCGCTTCCGCCGTGCGCTGGCGCAGCGGGCGACCCGCTGACAGCACACGCCGACGATTGAAGTGAGCCAGCTGGTTCAGTGCCTCAATGATGACCGAGAAACCGATAGCCGCATAGAGATAGCCTTTAGGAATGACAAAGCCAAAGCCTTCCGCCACCAGGCTGAAGCCAATCATCAGCAGGAAGCTTAAACAGAGGATGACAATCGTAGGGTGGTTATTCACAAAGCGGGTCAGTGGCTTGCTGGCAAGCAGCATCAGCAGAATGGCGATGGTGACCGCAATCATCATGACCGGCAATTCATTCACCATGCCGACGGCGGTAATCACTGCATCCAGCGAGAAGATGGCATCCAGCACCACGATTTGCGCCACCACCGGCCAGAATTTAGCGCCGCCTTTTTGTTGACCGGCATCTTCATCATGGCCTTCAAGGCGCGCATTCAACTCTGTTGTGGCTTTAAATAGCAGGAAAATCCCGCCTGACAGCAGCAGTAAGTCGCGCGCACTGAAGGGGTGGCCCCCCAGCGTAACCCAGGGTTCTTTCAGCGTAACCAGCCAGGAAAGCGAAGCCAGCAGCAATAAGCGGCACACTAACGCCAGCAGTAGTCCAATGACGCGCGCGCGGTCGCGAAGGGGGCCGGGAAGCTTCTCAACCAGGATGGCAATGAAGATCAGATTATCGATGCCTAAAACCAGTTCCAGAACGATTAGCGTTACTAATCCCGCCCATAGCGAGGGATCTGCAATAACCTCCAGCATGCCTTGTTCACCTGAATGTCTTGAATTGGGTTTTCTCTGATGATAGTGGAGTGCGAAGCCGCGTACAAATGGCAGGGCAGGGGGGTGATAACCGGCATAGCCCGATATATTGTGCAAAATCTGAACATAACAGTGTGACGCTTTGATTAAATTCGCAGGGTTCAGGGGAGACTATTCTGAGTCATTTTGTCACGGCAAAGCGATATTCACCTGCCGGGCTTATGCGATTTATCTTACCGCGAGTATGGCATTAATCCGAATTGTACAGAAAGGATTGCACTGCCTGTCAGGCATCAATACTAATTGCTGGTAGTCTTTTTCCTAAAATAGTCCAGGGATGGCGGGACCTGCTTGTAAACAAGCCAGTAATAACTAGTATAGCAACAAGTTAGCAAACTCTGCCCCAGAGTCGTAATTTGCGTACCGATTCTACATTAATCGCAATGTAAGGAATCAGTAATTCATCAATGAACACTTGTATGATGCGTTACGGTTACCTGTTACGGGGAGCAATATGAATGATGACAGCGATATTGGCAGCGACAGCCAAGGGCGGTAGCGTGCCTGAATCGCGTTTTTCGTTGATAAAATGAGCAATGCTGGCGGTGATTAAAGTCAGAGTAATCTGTTGGTATTCATCACAATATTATTGGTGTCATGGTTAAGATCACTGGCGTAAACGCCGCAGGAGCTCCCCTTAGAAACGGCTCAGTCTGGAAAGGTTTTATCGCTTAACGATTAAACGGGCGATAGCCGTTGCGGGTTTAAGGAAATAAAATAAAGAGTTAAATATGCGCGATACAGAATTTACGTTTAAAAGTCTTATTACCAAATTAATGCTGGCATGTTCAGATTTAATTTGTTTCAACGCAGCGTTATTTGTGGCGATGATGCTAATTAATGTTCAGTCAGGTTCGCCGCTGGCAGATATTTCTGAAAAAGAAATGAATTTAAAAATTGCCACACACATTTGTCTGTCGGTAATTTGTATTGGCTGGTTCTGGGTAAGGCTGCGTCACTACACATACCGCAAACCTTTCTGGTTCGAATTAAAAGAAGTTTTTCGTACCATTCTTATATTTTCTGTTATCGACCTGTCGATTACCGCACTGTCGCAGTGGCAGATGTCGCGTTTCGTCTGGTTACTGACCTGGGTACTGGCGCTGATTTTAATTCCGACCTGCCGCGCGCTGGCTAAACGTCTGCTGAATAAAAATGGCTTGTGGAAAAAACAGACCATTATTATCGGCAGCAGCAAAAATGCGCACGAAGCCTGGCAGGCGCTGCAAAGCGAAGAGGTTATGGGTTTTGACGTCATCGCCTTCTATGACGTTGACGGAACCTGTCCGCAGGAGATCATGAACGGTGTTCCGGTTCTGCGCGACGAGCAGGCGCTCTGGAGCCTGACTAACAGCGAAACCCAGTTTATCGTGGCAGTAGAATATGAGCAGAGCCAGTATCGTGATGTGTGGCTGAAATCGCTGGCGATGCACAACTGCCGTTCAGTCTCTGTCATCCCGACGCTGCGTGGTGTACCGCTTTACGGTACTGATATGGCCTATATCTTCAGCCACGAAGTGATGATCCTGCGGGTTCAGAATAACCTGGCAAAACGCACCTCGCGTTTCCTGAAGCGAGCCTTTGATATCGTCGGTGCGCTGTCGATTATTCTGATGCTGATGCCGGCGCTGCTGGTGCTGGGCTTCCTGGTTGGCCGTGATGGCGGACCACCGATTTATGGTCACGAACGTGTCGGCATGAATGGCCGTAAATTCAAATGTCTGAAATTCCGTTCGATGGTGATTAATTCAAAAGAAGTGCTGGAAGAAGTGCTTCGTACCGATCCGATTGCGCGTGCGGAATGGGATAAAGATTTCAAACTCAAAAATGATCCACGTATTACTAAAGTGGGCCACTTCATCCGTAAAACAAGCCTCGATGAGTTACCTCAGCTCTGGAACGTGGTGCGCGGTGATATGAGTCTGGTCGGGCCTCGTCCGGTCATTGAAGATGAACTCTGTCGTTATGCTGGTGATGTTGATTATTACCTGATGGCTAAACCAGGCATGACGGGATTGTGGCAGGTCAGCGGTCGTAATGATGTTGACTATGAAACCCGCGTCTATTTCGACTCGTGGTACGTGAAAAACTGGTCACTGTGGAATGACATCGCCATTCTGTTTAAAACAGTGGGCGTGGTGTTGAAACGCGACGGTGCCTATTAATCGTGAGTCGGAATGAGCGTGCTCACGCGCGCTCCGAGGTGTTGTGCCGTTGTCAGGCGTGTCGTTAATAGCGGCCATCATCAGGGATATCGCCGTGCATCTATAGTCCGCTATGATGCAAGGCGTTTCGGGTACACCCTGGTTGATGGCCACTACTTATAACAAGTGGAGCAAGGATAATGAACGACAGGTTCAGAGCTTAAGGCTTAAGTCAGCCAGGATTTACTTTTTGTTGGACGCTTACACAGCGGCGGTTTCGCCTCTATCAATAAATAACTGATAGCGAAGATCTAAATGATTACAATCAAAATGAAATTGATACCTTTGCTGGTATCCGCCACATTCCTTGTCGGGTGTACAGTCGAACCCGGTTCTCGTCTTTCTACATCAGGAAAAGATGTTATTGAGCAACAGGATAGCAACTTTGACATCGATAAATATGTCAACGTCTTCCCGTTAACGCCTTCACTGGTTGAGAAAATGCGTCCTAAGCCTCTGGTGGCTCAGGCGAACCCTTCACTGCAGAACGAAATTCAGAACTACGAATACCGTATCGGTGTGGGCGATGTCCTGACCGTGACGGTCTGGGATCACCCGGAACTGACGACCCCTGCGGGTCAGTACCGTAGCGCCAGCGACACCGGTAACTGGGTGCATTCTGACGGCACTATCTTCTATCCCTACATTGGCCGTGTGCGTGTAGCGGGCCGTACTGTTGGCGAAGTGCGTAACGAAGTGGCACGCCGCCTGGCACAGTACATTGAAAGCCCACAGGTTGATGTGAGCATCGCCTCGTTCAAATCACAGAAAACCTATGTCACCGGTTCGGTAACGACCTCAGGTCAGCAGCCAATCACTAACGTGCCATTGACGATTCTGGACGCAATTAACGCCGCTGGCGGCCTGGCCGCTGATGCTGACTGGCGTAACGTCGTGCTGACGCACAACGGTCGTGAACAGCGCGTCTCGCTACAGGCACTGATGCAGAATGGCGACCTGAGCCAGAACCACCTCCTCTATCCGGGCGATATCCTTTACGTTCCGCGTAACGATGATCTGAAAATCTTCGTGATGGGTGAAGTGAAGCAGCAGGCGACCCTGAAAATGGACCGTAGCGGCATGACGCTGGCGGAAGCCTTGGGCAACGCGGCCGGGATGGATCAAACCACCTCTGACGCCACCGGCGTCTTCGTTATCCGTCCACTGCGCGGCACCGATCGCAATAAGATTGCCAACATCTATCAGTTGAACACCAAAGATGCGGCATCCATGGTGATGGGAACCGAATTCCAGCTTCAGCCATATGACATTGTCTATGTCACCTCAACGCCGCTGACGCGCTGGAACCGTGTGATCTCGCAATTACTACCAACCATTGCGGGTATCAACGATGTGAGCGAGAGCGCACTGCGTATCCGCAACTGGTCGAACTAAGGTCTGACCATGATTACGTCCGTGTTAGTCGTTTGCGTTGGCAACATCTGCCGCTCTCCGACCGGAGAGCGCCTGTTTAAACGTGCGCTGCCCGATTTAGATGTTCGCTCTGCCGGCCTGGGGGCCCTTGTCGGCCACCCGGCCGACAAAATGGCATCTTCCGTTGCCGAAGCGCAGGGTCTGTCGCTGGAAGGCCATCAGGCACAGCAGTTGACGGCCGAAATGTGCCGCAACACTGACCTGATTCTGGTCATGGAGAAGCGGCATATTGAACAGGTGAATCGCATCGACCCCGCCGCACGTGGCAAAACCATGTTGCTTGGGCACTGGCTCAATCAGAAAGAAATTGCGGATCCGTACCGAAAAAGCCGTGAGGCCTTTGAAGAGATTTACGGATTACTGGAAAACGCTACCCAGAAATGGGTCAACGTATTAAGCCGATAGTTGGGATTATCCATGAATATAAAAAATAAGGTCAGAACCGCGCCGGGAGAGGAGTCGAATGGATGGGATCTGGCGCATCTTGTGGGACAGCTAATTGACCATCGCTGGATCATTGTTGCCGTTACCGCATTTTTCATGCTGGCGGGAACACTCTACACACTGTTTGCAACACCGATTTATAGCGCTGATGCGTTAGTTCAGGTTGAGCAGAAGAATGCCAGCACCGTTCTGAACGAAATCGACAGCATTCTGCCACCGACGCCTGCCTCTGATACGGAAATCGAGATTCTGGAATCCCGTATGGTCATCGGCAAAACCGTTGACGATCTGGGTCTGGATACCGTGGTTGAGCAGAACTACTTCCCGGTTATCGGCAAGGGTCTGTCGCGCCTGATGGGCAACAAACCGGCCAGTATCGCGATTTCGCGTCTGGAAATCCCACGCACTATCGACAAACGTAACGTTGAACTGGAAGTGACCGGTCCGGATAGCTACACCGTCTCGAAAGATGGCGATGAGCTGTTCAAAGGTAAAGTCGGCCAGCTGGAGTCGCACGGCGACATCAGCATGCTGGTGAGCGAGATTCACGCCGATGAAGGCACCAGCTTCACCGTGACCAAGCTGAATGACCTGCAGGCGATCCGTTCTGTGCTCTCTAACCTGACCGTGGCAGACAAAGGTAAAGATACCGGCGTGCTGGGTCTGGAATATCTGGGTGAAGATCCGGAGCAGATCAGCAAAGTGCTGAACCAGATCGTGAACAACTATCTGTTACAGAACGTTGAACGCAAGTCAGAGCAGGCCGAGAAAAGCCTGGAGTTCTTACGCACTCAGCTGCCTGCCGTTCGCAGCAAGCTGGATGAAGCGGAAAACAAGCTGAACACCTTCCGTCGTCAGAACGAATCTGTTGACCTGTCACTGGAAGCGAAATCTGCCCTGGACTCCTCTGTCAGCGTGCAGAGTCAGCTGAACGAACTGACCTTCCGTGAAGCAGAAGTCTCTCAGCTGTTCACCAAAGATCACCCGACTTACCGCGCGCTGCTGGAAAAACGCAAAACGCTGGAAGGTGAGCAGGCTCAGCTGAACAAGAAAATTTCTGGTATGCCACAGACTCAGCAGGAAATCCTGCGTCTGACCCGTGACGTTCAGTCTGGTCAGGAGATCTACATGCAGCTGCTGAATCGTCAGCAGGAACTGGGCATCAGTAAAGCCAGCACCGTAGGTGATGTCCGCATCATCGACAATGCGCAGACGGCTAACGCGCCGGTAGCACCGAAGAAGATGCTGATCATTGCCGCAAGCCTGATTCTGGGTCTGTTCGTGTCAGTGGGTCTGGTTCTGCTGAAAGCACTGCTGCATCACGGCATCGAGAACCCGGATCAGCTGGAAGAGCTGGGTATGAATGTCTATGCCAGCGTTCCCCTGTCTGACTGGCAGCGTAAGAAAGATACCGAAGCACTGGCGCGTCGTGGCAGCAAGGTGAAAACCGATCCGCACGAAACGCTGCTGGCGCTGGGTAACCCGACTGACCTCTCCATCGAAGCGATCCGTAGCCTGCGTACCAGCCTGCACTTCGCCATGATGGAAGCTAAAAACAACATCCTGATGATCACCGGTGCCAGCCCGGGTATTGGTAAAACCTTTATCTGTGCCAACCTGGCCACCCTGATTGCCAAAGCAGGCCAGCGTGTCCTGTTCATCGATGGTGACATGCGTCGTGGTTATACCCACGAACTGCTGGGCGCGGATAACAAATCTGGCCTGTCCAACGTGCTGTCCGGTAAAACCGAATTCAGCCCGGCGTTGATTCAGCAGGGCGTGTACGGTTTCGATTTCCTGCCACGTGGTCAGGTTCCGCCGAACCCGTCTGAGCTGCTGATGCATCGTCGCATGGGTGAGCTGCTGGATTGGGCGAGCAAGAACTACGACCTGGTGTTAATCGATACGCCGCCAATCCTGGCCGTCACCGATGCGTCAATTATCGGTAAGCTGGCCGGCACCTCACTGATGGTGGCGCGTTTCGAAGCCAACACCACCAAAGAAGTGGACGTCAGCTTCAAACGCTTTGCCCAGAACGGTATTGAGATTAAAGGTGTGATCCTCAACGCTGTGGTGCGCAAAGCCGCGAATGCCTACGGTTATGGCTATGACTACTACGCCTATGACTACGGTAAGACCAACAAAAGCTGATCATTGAGTAACAACGAGGGGGCGGTCTGACCGCCCCTTTTTATCGTCCCTTTGAATGACGACACGCATCAATTTACACAGGTTATTCTGTCCAAACCCACAAAAGCGATACCTCTATAAATCGCATGGCGAGCGTCACTCAACAGAATTCATGACCAGCAGGGTATCGCCTGCACGCATCGCCGCTGTCAGGCTCGCTGAAAAGCCAGCCGGGAAGCGAAGCGTCATTATTGCTGGCATGAGAACTTGTGGAATTAAGGAATCACACCATGGCTCCCTATTGGTATGTATCAGGCTTTTTGCTGCTGCTTTCGCTGTTTGAAATAGCGCTGAAAAAAGACGAACGCACAAATCATATTTTGACCTGGCTGCTCTGTTTTGCTGCCGTTTTGCTGATTATCTTCGGGGGAATACGCGGTCTCGGCACCGGCATGGATGATTTTCAGTACCGGAGCTTCTTTGAGGACTTTGTAAGACGCATTGAAATTAACGGCTTCTTTAAAACCGTTGCGTTTTTCCGTTACGAACCGCTGATTTTTGCGATGGCCTGGCTCACCAGTCTGGTTTCGCACAATGCCAGCATCTTCCTGTTTGTTTTCTGTGCCACGGCTGTTTCCATCAATACCTGGTTTTTCAGGAAGATGTCACCCTATCCGGTGCTGGCACTGGTGCTCTATTCGGCCCACATCTTTATCAACAAAGACATTAACCAGATTCGCTTTGGCCTCAGTTCGGCGCTGTTCCTGGGCGTCCTGTGGTCGATCTATCTCAAGCGCTACTGGTGGGCGTTTACTTTCTTCATTCTGTCGTTCACGAGTCACAACACCGGTGTCATGGTCGTCACGCTGATACCGTTCCTGTTTATTCGTGACTGGCGCTGGTGGCCGGTCATTATCATCGTTGCCAGTCTGCCGCTGTCCGTGGTGGGCGGTTCCAGCTTCATTGCTCTGATTGCCGGTCATCTGGGGTCGCTGGGGGAGAGGGCATCGGGCTATAACAATGACCCGTCCTATGCCATGGGTGGCAGCATCCTGGCCGTGTCGAACCTGAAGAACATTATGCTGGTGTTCGTCTTCTTCTACTTCATGCTGACCGACGAGCTGAAGCGCGAAAACTACGCCCAGTATCGCCTTAACTACCTGCTTATTCTGAGCTTTGCTATCGGCGGTGCGATCAGGATCTTCCTGTACAACTTCCCGTCAGGTTCACGCCTGTCCAACTATCTGCAACAGGTCGAGCCGATCATCCTGACCTCGCTGATTTACCAGGCCAGACGATCGTGGAAGCCCGCGCTTTACGCCATGCTGGTCTTCTTCCTGCTCTATTACCTTTACTACAACACCATTTCGACCAAGCAGGCGGTTACCGGCTATGAAGTGGCGCGTGAGTTTTGGCTGGTCCACTAATTAACCCATCGATCGCCCCTGCGTGAAGAGATTCACACAGGGGCGATCGACGGTAAGCACACCGGTTTTTTGTCGACCCTTGTCGATTGAACGGATTATTTTTGAACTATTTTAATGAGGTGCTGGCAATGAAGGACATTCGTTTCTCCATCGTAATTCCGGCTTATAACGCGTCAGAATCGATTGTCACGACGCTGGATTGCGTTAAAGCACAAACGTATCGCAATTTTGAAGTCATCATCGTGGATGATAAATCTGCGGATGCCGCCGCGCTGGCGGAGGTGGTTCGCAGCGACCGCTACCAGGATCTCGACATCAATCTGGTGCTCTCTGAGGTTAAGCTCAACGGGGCCGGTGCGCGTAACAAAGGCATTGAGCTGGCGACCGGTGACTATGTCAGCTTCCTTGACGCCGATGATGAGTGGGCGGCAGATAAACTGCAGCAGGTGAGTGAAAAAATTACTCAGCTGGAAGCCCAGGGCAAACAGAACTTCGTCATTTTCAGCCAGGTGAACATTTATCAGGACGGCACGTTCCTGAAAGTGATGCCAATGCAGCCACCGGGCAAAAATGAAACCGTCGCCGAGTATCTGTTCGGCTGCTACGGCTTTATCCAGACCAGCACCATTGTGCTGAAGCGCGAAGATGCGGCGAAGATTCAGTTCGATACCCGTTACATCCGTCATCAGGATTATGATTTTTGTATTCGTGCCGACCGCATGGGCTATGACTTTGTGATGATCGCCGCACCGCTGGCGAACTACCACCTGGTCACTAAGTTTGGCTCAAAACATAAAGGCGAATCGGTGAACTACTCGATGTTCTGGCTCGATAGCATGAAGCCGCATCTTACCCCGCGTGATATCCACACCTACAAAGCCTTTAAGCTGCCGCTGCGCTACAAAATGGATGGCAAGTCGCTGATGGCAAGCCTGAGCTTTGCGCGCTACTTCTTCCTCACCAACAAAGACAACCGTGCTTATTTTATGAACCGGGTTAAAGACAAGGTCAAAGCACGTTTCGGCGGTGAGAAAGCACTCTCCTGACGCGCGCCGCGCCTCGTTCTGCTCCTGACGCCAGGAGCACCTCTCTTTTCGTTTAATTCAGGGTTGAAGATGAATACTTCTGTTGGAACCGTTGGCATTGTCATGCCTATGTATAATGCACGTCAGACGGTATTACGCGCTGTGCAATCGGTTATCAATCAGCACTATACCGACTGGCACCTCTATCTGGTCAACGATAAGTCCACGGATGACTCGCTGGAATTTGTGCGTGAGCATTGTCAGGATCCGCGCATTACCATTCTGGATAATGCGGTCAATATGGGCGCAGCAGAGACCCGCAACGTCGGACTGCGCGCGGCGACTGAAGAGATTATCGCTTTTCTCGACAGCGACGATGAGTGGCATGCCGATAAGCTGAGCCAGCAGGTTGCGGCCATCGCGGCCGGTGATGATTTTGTGATTACCGAGTATCACTATAAAACCCGCAAAGCCGAGCACGACATTACCTACAGCAAACCGTACCTGCAGCAGGAAAACTTTGTGAAGAAGCAGTATCGCGTCTGCTTTTCTTCCGTCTGTTTCCGCCGTCCACCGCAAGGGCTTTTCTTCCAGCGCAAGGGCCACGAAGATTTCCTGTTTTTGTATGAATTATTCACCCGCTATAAGCAGGCACGCGTAATTCAGACGATTCTGGTCAACTATTACGAATTAGGCGATTCCCTTTCACGTAATAAGAACAAAGCTGCCCAGTGGCACCTTGAATTATTAAGAATTATCTATAAAAACAATCCTTTAAAAATCTATTACTATTACGCCTGGTATATGGTGAATGGTGTGCTGTTTACCCTTAAGCATCGTTAAGCCTGTCGGCAGGATTGTCTTTAAAATTTGAGGTGGATAGCGTTTCATGAAAAAAATTGTCCTGGTGATCAAAGATGCTTATTCGTATGCGGGCACCGAGAACATCTGTAACTTTATGTCAGAGTGTCTTGGCGAAACGCATGACGTCACCATCTACTCGCTGGAAGGCAGCGGTAAAACCTTTTATCCGTTTGAGCATGTCAGAGAGATCGTCAGCTTCGAAGGGCAGAGCAACCCGATTAAAAGCGCGGTTGCCCGCATCAACGAAGAGGGTTTCGATACCGTCTTTCTGATCAGCATGGGTCGCCTGAGCGTGATGTTCGCCTTCTGGAATCTGCTGGCCATGAAGAAGAAGCGGGGCAAAGCCTACGCCTGCGAACATATCGCCATTAACTCCTTCAGCAAACCAATCAAGTTCCTCAAGTTTCTGCTGCTGCGCTACTACGACCGCGTGATTGTTCTGACCGAAAAAGATCATCAGGTGTTCAGCCGCTGGCGCATTCCCAGCAAGTCAATCCCCAACCCGGTGGTATACAAAGGCTATCAGCGTCAGACCCGTCATCGTCAGGCGCTGGCGGTGGGCCGTCTGGATAACCAGAAGGGCTTTGATCTGCTGCTGGATATCTGGCGCGACTTCGCCCGTACTCATGCCGACTGGACGCTGGTGATTGCCGGTGACGGCGAACTGCGTCAGCAGCTGCATGATCAGGCGGCCGTGCTGGGCATTAACGACAGCGTCAAGTTTGTCGGCAAGGTCAGCAATATCAATGACTACTATCGCGACAGCGACATGGCGCTGATGACGTCGCGCTACGAGGGCTTGCCACTGGTGCTGCTGGAAGCAAAATCCTGGTCACTGCCGGTGGTGGCGTATGACTGCCCGACCGGGCCACAGGAGATCATTAACCACGGTGAAGATGGGTTCCTGGTGCCGATGAATGACAAAGCCACGTTTCTGGCCCGAATGGAGCAGCTTGCCAGCGATGACGCGCTGTTCTATGCCATGAGCGAAAAAACGAAACAAACCGCGCTGAAATTCGACGGTAACCAGATTAAGCAAAGCTGGCTGTCATTGGTTTAACCGGAGCTGGAAAAGCTCACTTGCGACGTGCCTCAGGGACACCGCCATGGCCAATGGCCTTATTGACTACGGGAATTGATGCATGAAAAGAAGAGAAGTTTTACAGACCGCCGCCTCCGCTCTGGTGGGGGCTCTCTCCGTGAGCACCTTTTCCAGCTACGCTGCAAAAAGTAACGGCATTGCCCTGAAGCCGGTTGATGCGGCGGCTATCCCTAAAGGCGACGTGCCTATCCTGACGCCTGAGAATGTCTACGCCATGCCTCCGCAGTTCTGGCAGGGCTTTGAGGGCAAACTCTGGATTGGTAAAGCGGGTGTGGATGCCAGCAAACCGGGTAACCAAATTCCGGTCTTCCTGCGTGATGCCAGCGGTAAAGTGTCTGAGATTGCTCAGCCTATCACGCTGAACAAGGGCAGCTTTGCCCAGTTTATTCAGGACAACGCTGCACTGATTGCCGATCCTTCGCATTCGATGACGGTCGAGGACAACAACGGTCAGACCCTGTTTAACATCGCCGATGTCAGCCGTCCGGGCGCCGCCGATTTCAGTCAGCGTCTGGCACAGCCGGCGGGTTATCAGCTGATTGGTGAGATCCCGTCCGTGGCGGAGTTACGCAAAACCCGCCCGCTGTTTGAAGGGGCCAAGGTTAAGCTGAAAAGCTGGCATGAAGGGCGGGAAGTAGGCGGCGGCGAGTTTGTCGGCAGCTTCCAGACCGTTCCGAATGATGGCGGCGTAAATTTTGCCGGTGAGGGTTTCTCCTGGCGTCGCGTTGTCGATGATTTTAACCGCCTGACGCTGTTTGATTTCGGTGCGATTGCCGATGGTCAGACCGATACGGCACCCGCCATTATGGCGATGTTCAACTGGTCGCAGCAGGCTAACCAGCAGATCTGCGTCCAGTTCCCGGCCGGTACCTTTATGGTTTCCGCCTGTAACCTGGGCGACAAGTATCTCAACTTCTTCCGCATGTCCGGTGCGATGGTGAACTTCGGCTACTTCCCGGCGACCACGATCGTCTCGGATGGTAAGTCAGCGTTCGTCTTTGAGATGAACGCCCGTCGTGTCGAGCTTTCCAACCTGAATTTCAACGGCAACAGTGATAAGAGTCCGAACCAGCAGGGCTTTTTCCATAACAATTGTCCTGGCGGACAATATTTCCGGGGTGCCTGCCTGCGCTTTAACGCCGTTGGCGGCACGGCCATCAGCCTGCAGGATACCCTCGATTGTAAAATCGACCAGTGGTACGCCTCACGCTGCAGCGGCGATGTGATTAAATCGGGCTGGTCAGGTCAGAAGCAGGGCAAATGGGACCACAGTACCGCGATTGAGCTGTCAAACTTCAATGCGCAGTACTGCCGTGGCGGCAAAGTGCTTAACCTGCCGCGCTGCGGCCAGTCAATTATCCATAATGGCTGGATTGAACACTGTGATAATCCGGGCGACCTCTCTAACGGTCAGTGGATCGTTGATGCACTGAGCCTGGAGGATTGTAAGAATCCGCTGATCGCGCACAACACCCGTCTGAATATGCGTCAGACCAGCCTGCAGTCGGGCAGCTGGATCGACAACTCCATGCAGGGCGACCGTCTGCTCAGCATCTGGGAGATGGGATCGACCCGCGTCGAGTCCTATGGTGTCGCGCTGGATGGCAGCCTGAAGTACAACTACATCACCTCGCGCTGGCGCTTAGAGAACAACACAAATCAGGAGACCTGGTTTGATCTCGGCAGCCTTTACTCACCGACGGTGGGTGATTCTTGGGAGATCGAAATCTTTGGTCAGTCGCAGTTCAGTAACGGCAGTGGTGACAAGCCACTGATGAACCTGATTGGTGACAAGACCACCGGCGGTCGCGCAGTGATCCACGTACAGCGTAAGAAAGACCTGTCGGAAGCGAGCTGGTCGGCCGAAGGCAGCAGCCCGATTGTGGATGTGCGCTATGTGGCCGAGCATGACACCGATGTCCATCTCTACGTCAAACTGGCGGGCTGGACGCCGTCAGCTGCTGTGCTGGTGAAAACTACCGGTAAAGATCGCTTTGTGACCGGTCGCTGTGCGCGGGTCAATGCGGTCATGGAGAAGGGCAATCCACCGTCAGGCGACGCGGCCAAACGCGCGCCGCAGCGTTTCAGCCTGCATAACGGCAAAGCGGGCGTGGGGGCCAACGAACAGGGCGATCTGCTGATGGCTTCCCGTCCGCTCTCCGCCGATCAGGTCGATACCAGTAAGCCGGAAGGCTTTGTTTCCGTGGTGATCAACGGTAAACAGGTTGCGCTGCCTTACTTCGCGATTAAGTCTTAACCCCTTGTTTCAGGGCCGCCACAATGGAGGCGGCCGGTTTAACAGGAGCAGTACCTTTGGGTGCGTTATCCCGTAAAGCATTACTTTAAACAGAGTTCATTTTGCCCATTTCGGATCTGGGCGGCTTACAGAATTAAAAAAAATTCATTCGGAGTTGTTATGAAAATTTTATTGGTGGGTAACCATACGTGTGGGAATCGCGGGGATGGCGCGATTCTTCGTGGACTGATCGATTCGATGAAGTCTGCACGCAGTGATTTAGACATTGATGTTATTAGCCGTTATCCAACCAGCTCCGGTTATCTGCTCCAGCAGGATATTCAGCAGGATGCGCTGTATCTGCACAACAGCAAATCAGGTAAAGGTCTGGTCGGTTCGTTTAAGCGTAAAGTGGCGAACCGTCTGATGCCCGATATCATGATGGCACATCTGGGCAAGGGCGGGATCTTTAAGTCATTCTCTGTGCCGCCGCACCTGCAGGCCTTTACCGAAAGCCTGGCAAAGTATGATGCGATTATTCAGGTTGGCGGATCCTTCTTCGTCGATCTCTATGGCGTGACTCAGTTTGACCATGCGCTCTGTGCGCTGATGGCGAAAAAGCCGATCTACCTGATCGGCCACTCAGTGGGACCTTTCCAGAACCCGCGTGTCAATGCGCTGGCGAATTTTGTCTTTGATCGGGTCGACAGCCTGGTACTGCGTGAATCAGTCAGCCTTGATCTGATGAAGCGCGACGGCGTGACCAGCTCTAAAGTGGCGTCCGGTGTGGATACTGCATTCCTGGTACGTGCGCGTGAAGTCGAAAATCCGAGCCACAACCTGCGCTACTGGCAGGGCATTATCGATGGCCGTAAAACCATCGCGATCACCGTGCGTGAACTGGCACCGTTTGATAAACGTCTGGGCGTGACGCAGAAAGAGTATGAAGCCGCCTTTGGCCGGGTAATCAATGCGATGATTGCTGAAGGCTATCAGGTTGTGGCGTTCTCCACCTGTACCGGCATCGACAGCTATGCCAAAGATGACCGCATGGTGGCGCTGACGCTGCGTGACCACGTGGCGCAGCCTGAACATTACCATGTCATCATGGACGAGTTTAACGACCTGGAACTGGGCATCCTGCTGAGTCACTGCCATCTGACCATCGGTACCCGCCTGCACTCGGCGATTATCTCCATGAACTTTGGCACCCCGGCTGTGGCGATCAACTACGAACACAAGTCGATGGGTGTGATGAACCAGCTTGGTCTGCCGCAGATGGCAACCGATGTAAAAAGCCTGATGGACGGCTCGCTGATCGACAAGGTGAAAACCGTTCTTGCCGACTACGACAACATCAAGCTTAAGGTCGACACGGCCGTTGCGAATGAAAGGGAAATTGGCAACCGGATCACTGAAGAGATTCTCAAAGTATTAGGGTAATGTGATGAAACTGACTTTTTTCACCATGCGTTTCCCGGTTGCCTCTGAGACATTCGTACTAAATCAGGTGACCCATTTTATTGATGCCGGTTACGAGGTGGAGATTATTTCAGTCTTTCCCGGCGATTTAGTGAACCGACATGCGGCGTTTGATGAGTATGGTCTGGCGGCGAAGACCCACTATCTGCTGCCGGAAGAGAAGATCTCAATTGTCGATAAGCTCAACCAGCGTATCAAGCTGGTGCTGCCAAAAGTGACGAAGCCGTCGCTGCTGCGTTCGCTGAATGTGCGCCGTTATGGCGCGCAGTCCAGCAAACTGCTGCTGCCGTCGATTGTGGCGAATGCTAAGCAGACCTTTACCGCAGATGTGTTTCTGGTGCATTTCGGCTATGCCGGTGCACTGGCAAACAAGCTGCGTGAACTGGGTGTGCTTAAGGGTAAACAGGCGACCGTGTTTCATGGCGCTGATATTTCCCGTCGTCACATTCTGGAAGAGCACAAACTCGACTACGTGAATCTGTTCCGCCAGAGTGAGCTGATGCTGCCTATCAGCCATCTGTGGGAGAACAAGCTGATTGAAATGGGCTGCCCGCCGGAGAAAATTCACGTGACGCGTATGGGCATTGAGCCGGAGAAGTTTAACTTCCAGCCGCGCCAGGCGTTCCATACGCCGCTGCGTATCGTTTCGGTAGCGCGTCTGACTGAGAAAAAAGGCCTCGATGTGGCGGTGAAAGCCAGCGCCATCCTGAAGCAGCGTGGCGGTCAGTTTCAGTACACCATTATCGGCAACGGCGATCAGGATGAGATGATGCGTGATTTCATCGCCCGCGAGGGGATGGAAGATTGTGTCAGCATGCCGGGCTTTAAGCCGCAGGAGGAGATCCGTCGTGCGCTGAGCGAGGCTGACATCTTCCTGCTGCCGTCCAAAACTGCCGCAGATGGCGATATGGAAGGGATCCCGGTCGCCCTGATGGAGGCGATGGCGGTCGGCCTGCCGGTGGTCTCTACATTCCACAGCGGCATTCCGGAGCTGATTGAGAATAATGTTTCTGGCTGGCTGGTGGAAGAGGACGATCCTGAAGCACTGGCGGAGACGCTGCTGAAACTGTCTCAGGGTGAAGTGGATGTGGCGCCGGTCGTCGCAGCCGCACGTCACAAAGTTGAGACTGAATTTAATCAGCATATCGCCTATGGCGAACTGGCACAGATTCTGGAGCGACTGGTGTGAGTGGATTTAAGTCACAGGCGATTTGGCTGTTTGGCAGTACCTGCTTTTCCGCGGTGCTGCAGGTTGCACAGCTGAGCTTTCTTGCCCGCAAACTGGAAACCCACGAGCTGGGGCTGTTAGCCATCATCAATGCCATCCTGGCGGTGGCGGGTGTGCTGCAGGATATGGGGATGAGCAGTTATCTGGTGCATCGCCAGAACATTACCCGTCGTGAGCAGAGCACCATCTACTGGGTGAACGTCTCTCTCAGCCTGTGTACCGGGTTGATCATGTTGCTGATCGCCTTCCCGGTCTCCTGGTTCTATCACCTGCCGGAGCTGACCGGGCTGATCATGCTGACCAGCCTGAACTTCCTGGTGCTGGGTCATCTGTCGCAGTATCAGGCGCACTACATCAAAACCAAGCGGATGGTCTCGCTGGCGAAGATTGAAATGGGTACCAAGCTGTTTGCCTTCCTCTGTGTGGTCGCGATGCTGGAGTTCACGTCGCTGACGGTGGCGGCAGCGATTCTGGGTCTGTTCATCAACGCTTTTACCCGCATCCTCTGCATGATTGCGCTGGGTGAGAAGTCATGGCGTCCGACCTGGGAGTTCGACAAAGCGACCTTCTTCGGGGCAATTCGGTATGGCAGCTATCAGCTCGGTTCGCAGACCATTAACCAGCTGCGTACCCAGGCCGATGCGCTGGTGGTCGGTAAAGTCATGGGCGCAGAGATGCTGGGCGTTTACTCACTGGCGAAAGAGCTGGTGCTGCAACCGCTGAAGCTGGTCACGCCGGTGATTAACCGTCTGGCACTGCCGCGCTTTGCTGAGAAACAGCACGATGCCGAGCAACTGAAAAAGCTGTTCCTGAAAGGTACGCTGGGGATCATGCTGTTCAGCAGCGCCATGTATCTGGCTATTGGTATCTTCTCGCCGGTTATCGTGCGTGTGCTTTATGGCGCGTCACATGAGCAGGTCTATCACCTGATCCCGCTGATGCTGCTGTTTGGCATGCTGCGGCCAATGGGCGGACTGACCGGGGCGATTTCGCAGGCCAACGGACGCACTAACGTGGAGTTCTACTGGAACATCGTGGCGAGTATTGTGGTTCTGGCGGTGCTGGCGACCACCTTTATCTGGCCAAACGTGCTCTACGTCGCACTGACGCTTTCTATCTCGCAGATCCTGATCTCGGCACTGGCGCATCCGTTCTTCATCAGGCCGGTGATTGGCATTCGGTTTATCCCGTATGCCCGGCAGTGGGTGGCAGTTTCGGTGGTATTTGTTGGCGTGATGATGCTGGTAAATCACTTTGATCTGTTCGTGATGCCAGAGTGGTTTGAAGGCTGGCTGTAATCACCACACAGATATATCAACGGGCGGCCTCAGGGTCGCCCGTTTTCATTTATGGCTGGTCTCAGCCCTGCAACGAAGAGTGCTTCAGATCACAGTGGCAATATTCGATTACCGATTGTCTTTGTTCAGTTTATGGTGTCGCTGGCAATGGGCAAAAGGCCGAATTTCCAAGTTATGACAGAGAGTTACTGTCCGCTTTTCAGATAAAGATTATACTTGCTCTTCCGGCCGATCCTGCATAATCGACCCACATCTTCATTTTATTAAACGGAATAAATATGACCAAGCTTAAAGCAGTAATCCCGGTTGCGGGCCTCGGTATGCATATGCTCCCTGCGACTAAAGCCATTCCGAAAGAGATGCTGCCTGTCGTCGACAAACCGATGATCCAGTACATCATTGACGAGTGTGTTGCCGCAGGTATTAAAGAGATTGTGCTGGTCACGCATGCATCGAAAAATGCCGTTGAAAATCACTTCGACACCACCTATGAGCTGGAAGCGCTGCTTGAAGCGCGCGTGAAGCGTCAGCTGCTGAGCGAAGTGCAGTCTATCTGCCCGCCAGGCGTCACCATCATGAACGTGCGTCAGGCGCAGCCGCTGGGTCTGGGCCACTCCATTCTCTGTGCCCGCCCGATGATCGGTGATAACCCGTTCGTGGTCGTACTGCCAGACGTCCTGCTGGATGACTCAACTGCTGACCACATGCGTTATAACCTCGCTGCGATGGTTGCCCGTTTTGAAGAGACCGGCCACAGCCAGGTCCTGGCCCAGCATATGCCAGCGTCCGATCTTTCTGAATACTCCGTGATCACCACGGAAGAGCCGATCGATCACCCTGGCGACATCAGCACCATCACCGATTTCGTTGAGAAGCCCGAAGATACAGCCGGACTGAGCTCTGACCTGGCTGCGGTAGGCCGCTATGTCCTTTCTGCGGATATCTGGGCAGAACTGGAGCGCACTGAGCCAGGCGCCTGGGGCCGTATCCAGCTGACCGATGCTATCGCCAGCCTGAGTAAACATAAAACGGTTGATGTCTCTCTGCTGACCGGTCACAGTTTCGACTGCGGTCGTAAACTCGGTTACATGCAGGCGTTCGTCTCTTACGGACTGCGCAACAATGCGCAGGGTCGCGATTTCCGCGAAGCTATCCAGACGATTCTCGCAAAACAAAAGTAATTAAATCGCCGCGTCCTGCGCGGCAGATTGAAAGGAGCTCACATGGCAATTTTAGTAACGGGCGGAGCAGGCTATATCGGCTCCCATACGGTACTGGCGCTGTTGCAGCGCGGTGATGATGTTGTGGTTCTGGATAACCTCTGCAACGCCTCACGCGAAGCGATTAACCGCGTAGAGAAACTGGCGGGTAAAAAAGCGACCTTCGTTGAAGGCGATATCCGTGACCGTGCCTGTCTGCGTGACCTGTTTGCTGCTAACAGCATTTCAGCGGTGATCCACTTTGCAGCGCTTAAAGCGGTGGGTGAGTCGACCCGCATGCCGCTGGAGTACTACGAGAACAACGTCGCGGGCACCGTGGTGCTGCTGGAAGAGATGCGTAATGCCGGCGTCTGGAACTTTATCTTCAGCTCATCAGCGACCGTCTATGGCGCAGATGCACCGGTTCCTTACGTTGAGAGTACGCCAATTGGCGGCACAACCAGTCCGTACGGCACCTCAAAGCTGATGACCGAATTCGTCATGCGCGACTTCGCCAAAGCAGAACCGAAGTTTAAGGCGATTGCCCTGCGTTACTTCAATCCGGTTGGCGCGCACGAGTCTGGCGAAATCGGTGAAGACCCGACCGGCATCCCGAATAACCTGCTGCCCTACATCGCGCAGGTCGCGATTGGCCGTCTGGAGAAGCTCGGTGTGTTTGGCGGCGATTACGATACGCCAGACGGTACCTGTCTGCGTGATTACATCCATGTGGTAGACCTGGCGGAAGGCCACCTGAAAGCGCTGGACCACCTGAATAAAGTTGAAGGCTACACCGCCTTTAACCTGGGCGGCGGCAAAGGCTTCTCTGTGCTGGAAATGATCAAAGCGTTTGAGAAAGCGTCCGGCAAGGCGATTCCGTTTGAAATCAAGCCACGCCGTGATGGCGACCTGCCTGCGTTCTGGGCCGATGCATCACTCGCAAACAGTGAGCTCGACTGGCGCGTGACGCGCGGCATCGATGAGATGATGCGCGATACGTGGAACTGGCAGAGTAAGAACCCGGATGGGTTTCGGTAGTTGAAAAAATCTGCAATCACCCGGCTTTAGCCGGGTTTTTTTTTGCCTGCGATAAGAGGAATTGTATATTCCTGCCTCCCATCCTCACCTCAATGCCAGTTTGTGACCGGATAATGACTGAATACGGAATTATCCTGGTCTGACTTCAGTAGCGATTAATCACAATAACAGGTAATCCGACTCTGTGAAGAGGCGCAAAGCGCGATTGTCCTCAGGCTACTATGCTGTTTTGTCAGTGATTACACTCTTGATGCAATATGAGATCAATGTTTAGTCATTCTTAAGTTTTGTCACGGGCAATGAAAGATTAGGCATATTATTTTTGCCGCACAAAATGTACTATTTGGAGTTATCCCGGAACCCGTATGCGATTGAATAAAATATAATCAGCGCATCGACAAGCTAACCTGTGAGGGGAGGATTCCCGTCACACAGCGCATTGGTTGCTGCAAGCCAGGGGCGGTAGCGTGGCTGTTTATTCATAATGAATAAAAATTGACCCGCTTATATGCATAGCATGTTTGAATTTGTTAGAGGATATGGAATGTTACTTCCCGTAATCATGGCCGGAGGAACCGGCAGCCGTTTATGGCCCCTTTCCCGCGAACTTTACCCTAAGCAGTTTATCTGTTTGCATGGTGAGCACTCTATGCTGCAGGAGACAGTTAATCGTCTGAGCGGCGTCGAAGCACGCGCACCGATGGTAATCTGCAACGAGGAGCATCGTTTCCTGGTTGCCGAGCAATTGCGACAAATTAACAAGCTATCTCATAACATTATTCTCGAACCGGTAGGCCGCAACACGGCTCCGGCCATTGCCCTGGCTGCACTAAACGCCGTAGAGCAGGGTGATGATCCGGTCCTGCTAGTGCTGGCCGCCGATCACGTAATTGAAGACCGTGCTGCGTTTCATCAGGCTATTAAAGTGGCCACCGCCTATGCCAAACAGGGCAAGCTGGTGACTTTCGGTATCGTGCCAACCGGTCCGGAAACTGGCTACGGTTACATTCAGCGTGGCGAAGCGCTGCCTGGTGCAGAAAACGGTCCTTATCAGGTTCAGCGTTTTGTCGAAAAACCCAATCAGAGCACAGCTGAGCAGTATCTGGAATCCGGTGAGTATTACTGGAACAGCGGCATGTTCATGTTCCGGGCTAAACGCTATCTGCAGGAGCTGGAGAAATTCCGACCGGATATTCTGGAAGCCTGCCGTCGCGCCATGGCTAACGTCAAAGAAGGCAATGACTTCATCAGCATCGATAAGGATGATTTTATCGCTTGTCCGGACGAGTCAGTCGATTACGCCGTCATGGAACAGACCGATGCCGCAGTGGTAGTCCCGCTGGCGGCCGGATGGAGTGATGTGGGCTCCTGGTCTGCGTTGTGGGAAGTGAATGATAAAGATGATCATGGCAATTCCCTGAAGGGCGATACTTTCCTGCACAATACCAAAAACTGTTACATCAACAGTGAAGATCAGCTGGTTGCTGCTATTGGCGTTGAAAATCTGGTGATTGTGAACACCAAAGATGCCGTATTGGTCGCGCGTAAAGATCAGGTTCAGGATGTTAAGCGCGTGGTTGAATTCCTGAAGAGTGAGTGCCGAAGCGAATATCGCCGTCATCGTGAAACCTACTGGCCGTGGGGACGTTGCGATCTGGTGGTCAATACGGGTCGCTTTAACGTGAACCGCATTACGGTTAAGCCGGGTGAAGCCTTCCAGTTGCAGATGCATTATCACCGTACCGAACACTGGGTGATCCTGTCAGGCACAGCCCAGGTTACCATTCAGGATAAAACCCTGTTGCTGACAGAAAACCAGTCAACCTTTATTCCCATCGGCCACCCGCATACGTTAGAAAATCCAGGCAAGATTCCACTGGAACTGCTGGAGATTCAGTCGGGCTCTTACCTTGGTGACGACGACCTCATTTTGATTAAACAACAGTTTGCAAGTAAGTAAGGACAGACACGATCATGGCAGCACTGACCTGTTTTAAAGCTTATGACATCCGCGGCGAGTTAGGCACTGAACTGAATGAAGACATCGCTTACCGCATTGGCCGCGCCTATGGCGAATTTATCCGGCCAAAAACGATCGTGGTGGGCGGTGATGTCCGACTGACCAGCGAGTCGTTAAAGCTGGCACTGGCTAATGGACTGCGGGATGCGGGCACCGATGTGCTCGACATTGGTATGAGCGGAACAGAAGAGATCTATTTCGCCACGTTTCATTTAGGGATTGATGGTGGCATTGAAGTGACTGCCAGCCATAACCCGATGAACTACAACGGCATGAAACTGGTACGGGAAGGTGCTCGCCCGGTCAGCGGCGACACCGGTCTGCGCGACGTTCAGCGACTCGCTGAAGCTAATGATTTTGCCCCGGTAGAAGAGAGCAAACGCGGCAGCTACAAACAGATTTCTGTACTGGATGCCTATGTTGATCATCTGATGGGCTACATCGACCTGAATAATTTCACTAAACCGATGAAGCTGGTGATCAATTCAGGTAACGGTGCTGCGGGTCATATCATCGATGAGATTGAAAAACGCTTTGAGCAGGCCAAAGCGCCTGTGTCGTTTATCAAAGTGCATCATGAAGCTGACGGCAACTTCCCGAATGGTATCCCAAACCCGCTGCTGCCGGAGTGCCGAAAAGACACCTCTGATGCGGTGCGTGAGCACCAGGCGGATATGGGTATCGCCTTTGACGGTGATTTTGACCGCTGTTTCCTGTTCGATGAGAATGCTGAGTTCATTGAAGGCTATTACATAGTTGGGCTGTTGGCCGAAGCGTTCCTGAAAAAAGAAGCGGGTGCGAAAATCATTCACGATCCGCGTCTGACCTGGAACACCATTGATGTGGTGACCAAAGCAGGTGGTATTCCGGTGATGTCTAAAACCGGTCATGCGTTTATCAAAGAGCGCATGCGTGAAGAAGACGCGGTTTACGGCGGTGAGATGAGTGCGCACCACTATTTCCGTGATTTCGCTTACTGCGACAGCGGTATGATTCCATGGCTACTGGTGGCAGAACTACTGGCAGTGAAAGGGGAGACACTTTCCGGACTGGTGTCTGAAAGAATGAAGGCGTTCCCTTGCAGTGGTGAGATTAACTTTAAAGTAGAAAACACTCAGAAAGTTATTGAAAATATTAAAGCCAAATATTTAAAAGACTGCATCAATGAAAACTATATTGATGGAGTAAGTATTGAATTTGAAAGCTGGAGAGTTAACGTAAGGAACTCAAACACCGAACCTTTATTAAGAATCAATGTAGAGAGTCGAGGCTGCTTACGTGAAATGGAATTAAATACAAAGAAATTGATTGATGTTATTCAAGGAAATAATAAATGATAAAGTCATTAGTGGCTGCGGCCGGATACCGTGATTTTATATTAAACAGTATAATACGTGATTTTAAAAGCCGATATCAGACAAGTATATTTGGCGCTGCATGGTTAGTGCTTCAGCCCTTAGCGATGATTACCGTCTACACTGTCATCTTTTCGGAAGTGATGAAGGCGAGGATGCCAGATAACAGTGGTCCATTTGCCTACAGCATCTATCTTTGTGCCGGATTACTGACGTGGGGTCTTTTCTCAGAATTAGTGGCGCGGTTGATAAATGTGTTTGTTGATAGTGGAAACTATCTTAAAAAACTTAATTTCCCCAGAATCTGTTTACCTATTATTTCAATAGGTGTTTCCTTTACAAACTTTTTAATAATTTTCTCTCTCTATGTGATATTTCTGATTTTGTCAGGTAATTTTCCAGGTTTCGAAATCCTTTATATTATTCCCCTGCTGGCTATTCAGATACTATTTGCAACCGGTTTAGGAATTACACTAGGTGTTTTGAATGTTTTCTTCAGAGATGTAGGGCAATTTATGAATATTGTCCTTCAGTTCTGGTTCTGGTTTACGCCGGTCATTTATCTGATCAAAATTCTGCCTGAGTGGGCCAGACA
Source organism: Pantoea sp. S62 (assembly GCF_016658625.1). Classification (NCBI taxonomy): domain Bacteria; kingdom Pseudomonadati; phylum Pseudomonadota; class Gammaproteobacteria; order Enterobacterales; family Erwiniaceae; genus Pantoea; species Pantoea sp. S62. The sequence goes on from NZ_JACVVI010000009.1 coordinate 152,017, forward strand.
CTGGCTATTAATGAATCCTATGACTGGCATCATAATGGGATATCAAAATATATTTGTTAATCATCAAGCACCTGAATGGAGCCATGTAACTTTAGCAATGATACTTGCTGTATTTTTCAATATCACTGCATTTTATCTTTACCGTAAACATGCTGGCGAAATGGTAGATGAACTCTGATGAATATAATTTCTGTAAATAACGTCACAAAGAGCTACAAAAACTATCCTAAAAAAAATCATCGCCTTATTGAATGGGCATCCTTGGGATATAAGAAATGCCATACGTCCATTGATATATTAAAAGGTATTAACTTTAATGTTGGTGCTGGAGAGTCAGTTGGTATCATTGGTATGAATGGCGCTGGCAAAAGTACGCTCTTAAAAATCATTACGGGTACAACAGTTGCAACTACCGGAAGCGTGTCAGTAACAGGAAGAGTGGCAGCGTTACTGGAATTAGGAATGGGATTTCATCCTGACTTTTCTGGCCGGGATAATGTGTATATGTCTGGCCAGTTAATGGGACTGAATAGCGCTCAGATCAAAGATCTGATGCCAGCGATAGAAGCATTCGCGGAAATAAACGAATATATTGATCAACCTGTCAGAACCTATTCAAGTGGTATGCAGGTCAGGCTGGCTTTTGCTGTTGCGACTGCCGTCAGACCAGAGTTGCTCATTGTGGATGAAGCACTGTCAGTCGGGGATGCTTATTTTCAGGCCAAATGCTTTAACAGAATCAGAGAGTTTAAAGCACAGGGTACAACTTTGCTCATTGTCTCCCATGATCAGGCTGCGATAGCTAATATCTGTACCCGAGCGATTCTACTGGATAAAGGTAAAGTTCTGGCCGATGGCGCTCCTACAGATGTGATGAATTTATATAATGCTAAGCTTTCCAAGAGTTCCGAACAGAATGCTATCAATGCAGAAAATGGGAAATCTGAATCTGGCAATAAAAAAGCAGTTATTACAGAGTTCTTTCTTGAAAATTCAGCAGGTCAAAAAACTGAAGTCGTTAACGTTGCTGAAAACAGTTCTTTATGTTTTGCGATCGATAACAGAGAAGTTCGTTCAGGTCTCACTCTTGGTTTTCATATCAGAGACCGGCTTGGCAACATCGTCTTCGGGACTAACACCCTCGCTCACAATATCGACATGAATGAACCAGGTAAAAAAATTATTAGATTTAAATTTAATATGAATATAGGCGTTGGCGAATACAGTATTTCAGCAGCCTTACACAAAGAAAGAGATCATTACGAGGAATGCTTCCACTGGAAGGATGGTTTAGGGCAATTTAATGTAATTGCGCCTGGAAAGATATTTGTCGGGAGCGCCTGGCTTGAAAACACCTGCACCGTAACAACAATTTAGGAAAATCATGTTGAATATTATAAATGAAATTAAAAATAAATATAATAATATTATTGACATCATTAATCGACTTGATAACAAAGCAACAAGTCTTGATGAAAAATTAATCACTGTTGATGCCAGAGTTGAAAATTTAAATCATAAAATTGCATCTATGGACGATAAGTTTGATGCGTTAAATGAGTTAAATAATAATTTTGATGCGTTAAATAAAGAAAAGAGCCAGCTAATTCAGGCAGGTGTTAATCAGACGGCTGAAAAAAGCGCCGTTATTGAACAACTTGTGCACAATATTCAGGACAGACTCGAATTTGTTCGTGAGGAATTTATGTTCGAATTACGTCTGAAAACGGGAACGCTGACAGACAGAGATAACAAAAAAGAAATTGAATCAAAGATATTATCCTCAGATAAATTTGATAATCTTGGCTGGAGAAAGATCAATATCGGTTGTGGCCACGTTCAACCTGAGGGTTATATAAACGTCGATGCTAGGGAATTACCTGGCGTTGATGTCATCTGTAGCGCGAGTGATTTAGTATTTGATGATGAAGTATTGGAAGAAATTTATGCTGCACATCTTATTGAACATTTTACAGAATTAGAACTCACCAGAGTTATTTTTCCACACTGGCACAAGAAGCTCAAAACTGGTGGAGTGCTTAAATTAGTAACGCCTGACGCAGATAGTATGATTAAGGATTACGTCAGTGGAACCATGAGTTTTGACGATCTGCGGAAAGTGACTTATGGAGCACAAGATTATGAAGGTGACTTCCATTACATCATGTTCTCAGTTGACTCGTTGAAAAAGATGCTTACTGATGCAGGTTTTACTACTGTAACGTTAGTTGAAGACAACAGAAAGAATGGCCTTTGCAGAGAAATGGAAGTTCTCGCTATTAAATAATGGAGTTTATATGAACAAAGATAAAATTGTCTCCGCAAATAAAAGCATTTTAGAGACAATCGACGATGCCCGTTCAGAAAGGAGACAAACTGAAAGAACGGGTATTAATATTTTACCTAAAGAATTGAGGTTTCTTTTTAAAACAACTCAATTTGAAATTAATGAATTAATTACTTTGTGCAAAGATGACTATCGGAAAACAATAGTGGTCTTGATTACAAAGGTTTCACCTGAAAATGTTGAAGGCTACTCTTTTATTGATAAATTCAGGTCAAGTCCTTTTATATTTATTAACCTTCTGGCTTTACATCCAAAATCAAAAGTAAAGGTCAAAGGCAGCTTTAAATATGCCGCAGTGAAAATATTGCGCAGGAATAAAACTCTTTTCGATCTTGCAAGAAAAATTTATATTAAGGTCAGAGGCTGAATATGTACGAACATTTCTCGGGACGTTTTATCCAGGTAATCGAATCTCTGGATATGTATGATGCATGTTCAAATCATGTGGTCAAAATTGATGAGTATGTCAAAAACACTTATAGTTTAAACTCAGAGATCTATGTCCGGCATTATCATCCTGAAAGAGAGTCAATGATAAAGTTTATTGATCATTTACAGGCAACTGATGATGATATTATACTTTTTCATTTCTCTGCTTATTCTGAACATTGCGCTGAGAAAGTTATTTCCTCAAAAGGGTTCAAAGTACTGCATTATCACAATATTACACCACATTACTTTTTTGAGAAGAAATCATTTCTTTATGATCTCTGTAAAAAAGGCAGAGACCAGTTAAGTTCGATCATTGATAAATTTAATTTTGTAACAGGCGACAGTTTATACAATATTCAGGAAATAATTAAACTTGGTTTTCCTGAGAGCAGAACACTGAAGTTACCTATCATTATTGATGATCGTAAACTTGATCAACTTCGAAAAGTAGATGAAGTAGAAAAGAATATCTTATTTGTTGGCAGGATTTGTGAAAATAAATGTCAACATAAATTAATTGATTTTTTCAATCAATACAGAAAGAAAAACGCAGTTAATAAACTGTTCTTAGTCGGTAAGTCCGATACTTCTTCAACCTACTATAAGAAAGTCGTCCAGCTTATTGATGACCTGGACCTGAAAAATCATGTTGTTTTGACTGGTTCTGTATCTGAAGAAGAACTGGATAATTATTATAAAAATTCATCCTGTTTCATTTCTTTCAGTGAACATGAAGGATTCGGTGTTCCATTACTTGAAGCCTCACAACATCAATTGCCGGTCCTGGCTTTGAATAAGGCGGCGGTATATGAGACCTTGTCAGGCTCTCCTGGCATATTTAACGATACAAATGAACTGGATGAGCTATTAACAAAATCGTTAAATGATAATCTATTCCGAAAAACGTTAATAGACTACCAGAATGATGTTCTGACCAAGAATAACTATAGTTCATGGAAGGAATATGCAGATAATTTCCTGTCAACAATTCTGCCAGATAAAGATCAATTTAAAACTGTTTCTGTTGTTATTTGTACCCTTAATCGGGGTGATCATTTAGACAGATGCCTGGATTACCTTGAAAAAAGTTACAGTAACAATTTCGAGGTTATTGTTGTAAATGGTCCATCTACTGATAATACGTCAGAAGTTATAAAGAAATGGTCTCATCTGATAAAAGTATTTGATAATCCAATTAAAAACCTGTCTATATCCCGAAATATAGGTATTAAAGCTGCTTCAGGTGATCTCGTTGCTTTTATTGACGATGATGCCATACCGTTTTTTGATTGGTTTGATACACTGGTAAAATACTTTAACAGCACGCACTCATTCGTTGCGGGTGCCGGTGGTCCAACTTATTATGCCGGGACACTGAATTTCCAGGCAAGAGATATTTTTGTCGATCATTTTGGTAGTGGAATTGTCGATCCTAACGATAATATCAAAAACGATCCCGAATATAACAGAACGCTTCTTGGTACTAATTCTGTTTTCAGACGTGATTATTTAATTCAGTGCGGTGGGTTTGACGAAGAATACGACTACTTCCTGGACGAAACTGATCTCTGTTTCAGATTAATTAAAAATGGATTCTCAATTAATCACTGCGAAGATGCTTTTCTAAGACATGAATTCGCGCAGAGTGAGAACAGGACCAATAAGTATGGCTATAACTGGTATTCTATTGTAAAAAATACTGTTTATTTTGCGCTGACTTATGCCAAAGTAAATAAGGATTTTTTGATTGAAGAACTTGAATCTATCGTTAAACGCGAAAGAGTTGACTACATACAGAGTGGCTTTAACAAGAAAGAAATCATTAAAGAAGAGTGTGATAAGTATCTGGCTGAAATCTGGCGTGGATTTGATGCTGGATTAAGCGCTGCTAATAATCCTGCAAAATTGTTAAGCCAGGAAACATTGGTGCCTGGGGAATTTCTCCCTTTCAAATCTCAGCTTACAGATTTTAAACAACTTCACATTGTGGTCGTCAGTAAAGAGTTTCCTCCTTTTACTCGTTCTGGGGGGATCGGCACACTTTATTATCATCTGGTAAGTGAGTTGTTGCTGGCTGGACACTTTGTCACTGTAATTATCGAAAGTGATGAAGCTAATGTTCTGGAACGAGGCCGCTTTAAACTTATAGCGCTTGAAAAACAGTCAATCAATCACGTTTATATTGATGATTCGAACCTTGCTAACTCTATTCTTGGCTGGTCTGCAAGAGTGGCTGTAGAAATTGATAGCCTCAACGAGATTCATCCTGTTTCAGTTGTTGATTCCTGTCTTTGGGATTCTGAAGTTTATGCATTCAGTCTGATCAATAAAAAGCTTCAAATTCCTTTAGTGGTGAGATTAGTTACGCCGTTGAAGGTCGCCAATGAAAAAAATGAATGGAATATGAAGGCTGAAGATGTTGACTATCTATCCTTCTTTGAAACGGAAATTGTGAACAGTGCCGATGCCGTTATCCCGATTAGCGAATCCATTAAGAACACTTTCATTCAAAAATATTCACCTTCTGAGAATGTTAAATATCAAAAAATTCATGCAGGTATTGCTTACTGGCCATCTTATGAAGTTTCTCAGGGCTATGCTAAGTTAGATAACTTCCCTGAGTTAAATAATGTGAAATTAAAGAATAAGAAAAAATTTCTATTCTTAGGGCGACTTGAATTAAGAAAAGGCATTGATGTATTATTAGACGCGATTGAAAAATTCAACCTGAAGCATTTAAACGACAACAGTGCATGTTTCATCATTGCGGGTAGCTCTTCAATTGATATCAGATCTATTCTCAATAATCGCTTCAAAGATCACGATAATATCGTATATCTCGGAGAAGTTAATGACTTTGATCGCGAGAAAATCTATGCATTAAGTGATGTCGTGATTTTCCCTTCAAGGTATGAGTCTTTCGGATTAGTGCCCCTTGAAGCGTTTGTGCATGGCAAACCTGTTATCGCAAGCAACTCAGGCGCAATTCCTGAAGTTGTTATTGATAACTATTGCGGATTGCTTTTTGAAGATGGCAACTCACAAGCCCTTGCTGATAAAATCGCATTGTTAAACAGCGATGACCGCGAGGTTGCAAGACTTAGCGAAGGTGCATTTCTACGCGTCAGACAATTGTCATCGTACAACTCCGCTAAAGAATCTATCGATCTCTATAACACCCTGGTTTAAGGTAATATTTTATGAAATCTGCAGTTATTACAGGCATCACTGGTCAGGATGGCGCTTATTTAGCCGAATTGTTACTCGAGAAAGGCTACACTGTTTTTGGCACCTATCGTCGTACAAGTTCAGTAAACTTCTGGCGCATTGAAGAGTTAGGAATTAAACAAAACCCTAATCTTCATCTGGTCGAATATGATCTGACTGACCTGTCATCAAGCATTCGTTTACTTCAGCAAAGCAAAGCGACCGAAGTTTACAACCTTGCGGCTCAGAGCTTTGTCGGTGTTTCGTTTGACCAGCCGCTAACTACAGCTGAAATCACAGGTATTGGTCCGGTAAATCTGTTAGAAGCTATTCGCATTGTTAACCCTAAAATTCGTTTCTATCAGGCGTCTACTTCAGAGATGTTTGGTAAAGTGCAGGCTATTCCGCAGAAAGAGGACACACCTTTCTATCCGCGTAGCCCATATGGCGTTGCAAAACTGTATGCCCACTGGATGACCATTAACTACCGTGAGAGCTACAACATTTTCGCATCAAGTGGCATTCTGTTTAACCACGAATCGCCACTGCGTGGACAAGAGTTTGTGACCCGTAAGATCACCGATTCAGTAGCGAAAATTAAGCTCGGCAAAATGGATGTGCTTGAGTTAGGTAACATGGACGCCAAGCGTGACTGGGGCTTTGCTAAAGAATATGTTGAAGGCATGTGGCGTATGCTGCAGGCTGATGAGCCAGATACCTTTGTCCTGGCAACCAACCGCACTGAAACAGTCCGTGACTTCGTTTCAATGGCGTTCAAAGCTGCTGGCATTGAATTGCGCTTCGAAGGCAAAGATGATCAGGAAGTTGCCATTGATGTAGCTACTAATAAAGTGGTAGTCAAGGTCAATCCTAAGTTCTACCGTCCTGCAGAAGTTGAACTGCTGATTGGTAACCCACAGCGTGCCAAAGACATTCTGGGCTGGGAACCAAAGACCACGCTCGAAGAGTTGTGTGCGATGATGGTAGAAGAAGATCTGCGCCGCAATAAACAAGGGTTCTCCTTCTGATATGACTAATGGCAAAAAAGCATTGATCACTGGGATCAAGGGCTTTACCGGCCAATATATGGCAGCGGATTTATCCGCTGCCGGATATGAAGTTTATGGTTTCGGTTCAACTCCCGCCCAGAATTCCTCACGCTATTTTCAGGTTGATCTTACGAATGCAGCACAGGTAAAAAATGCTGTAGACAGTATTCAGCCTGACGTCGTTGTTCATCTTGCAGCCATCGCTTTTGTTGGTCATGCTGACCCAAATGCGTTCTATAGTGTTAACCTTTGCGGTACGCGTAATCTGTTACAGGCTCTTAGCGAATCAGCAAAAATGCCGGATGCAATTTTGGTCGCCAGCAGTGCTAATGTTTACGGTAATAACACACCGGGAAAATTAGCAGAGTCGGTTCCTGCCAGACCTGCAAATGATTATGCGGTAAGCAAGCTGGCCATGGAATACATGACCAGTCTGTTTTATGAAAAATTGCCGATTATTATTACCCGGCCATTCAATTACACCGGTGCCGGTCAGGCAGAAAATTTCCTGATCCCGAAAATCGTCAAACATTTTCGTGAGAGAAAAGATGTCATTGAGCTGGGCAACATAGATGTTTGGCGTGATTTTTCCGACGTGCGTGACGTCGTTAAAAGCTATTCAGCGTTACTTTGTTCCCGCTCATCTGGTCAGACTGTTAATGTTGCTTCAGGTAAAATGCATTCATTGAGGGAAGTCGTCGATCTCTGCCAATCCCTTACAGGCCATGATATTAAGATTGAAGTTAATCCAGATTTTGTACGGCCTAATGAAATTAAAGAACTTTGTGGCGATATCACTTTGCTCAATAGCTTAGTCAGTCAGACCTCGTCTAAAATTCCTCTTAGAGATACCCTGAAATGGATGCTGGAAGCAAAGCAATAAACGTCGTTTACTCTACGGACTGTATTAAATATCCTTTAACCGGTATTGGCCGTTATGCGTTTGAGCTTGCTAAACAGCTTCAGGAAAGAAAAAACGTCTCACTGACGTTTCTTCATGGCACGAAGACTCGCGACTCACTGGCAGTCGCGAGTGAGTCTGCTCAATCGGTTCAATCTCTGAAGCGTAAGTTACAAAGAAGCAAAACAGTAAGTGAAATATATCGCCTGACTTTTCCGGTAATGAAAATGATAGCGCTGAGGGATTTTAAGAATCATATATTTCATAGTCCTAACTACTATCTACCGCCTCGCGTGAAACATTGTGTTGCTACCTTTCACGACTTATCAGTATTTCATTGGCCTCAATTTCATCCGGCTGGCCGCGTTCACCTGATGCAAAAAGAGCTAAGGAATACTGTTTCGCGTGCGTCGATGTTGATTACTGACTCTTATTACACAAAGAATGAGTTAATGGATTTCTTTGGTATTGAAGATAATAAAATTGCCGTAGCACCTCTGGCCTGCAATGAACATTTTCATCCCCGTGATGAAGCAGAAACACAACAGGTTCTTGAAAAATATAATCTTAAGTGGCGACGTTTCTTTCTTTATACCGGCACGATTGAACCAAGAAAGAATATACTGACGCTACTTCAGGCGTATGATCGTCTGCCCGCTCAGGAAAAATCTACCTTCCCGTTAGTCATTAGTGGTTATAAGGGTTGGGAAAATGAGCAACTCTTTAAGCTCTTTGACAAGGGCGAGAGAGAAGGGTGGCTAAAATATTTAGGTTTTGTGCCCGGTAAAGATCTGCCGTTTTTATTCAGTGCTGCAACGAGCTTTGTTTTCCCATCAATCTATGAAGGTTTCGGCCTGCCGGTTCTTGAAGCGATGGCATCAGGAACACCCGTGATCTGCTCAAATGCAACATCACTTCCGGAAGTCGCTGCAGATGCAGCATTAATGCATGAACCTCAGGACGTTCACGCTTTGACAAATTACATTCAGATGATGATTGAAAACGCTGATGAAAAGCGCCGAATGATTGATACGGGGTTAGCGCGTGCCCGCGAATTTTCATGGTCACTGTGTGCGGATAAAACCATTGAAGCTTATGAGCAGGTCGCAAAATATATATGATTAAAGTTCTACACTGTTACAAAACCTACTACCCTGATACTTTTGGCGGCATCGAGCAGGTTATTTATCAGCTCGCAGAAGGTGGTTTTAAATCAGGTATCGAATCTGTTGTTTTTACTCATAGTCCCCAGTTTGAAAACAAAAAAAACAGCCTGGATAATCATCAGATTCATCGGGTCAAAACGCAGTGTGAGTTTGCCTCGACGCCATTCTCTTATTCAGCCATAAAAGAGTTCAGAGAACTGGCTCAGTATGCGGATATTATCCATTATCATTTCCCGTATCCCTTTATGGACTTTATGCATTTTGCCGCGGGCATCAATAAGCCATCTGTAGTTAGTTATCATTCTGATATCGTTAAGCAGAAGGTGCTGTTAAAGCTCTATACGCCATTAATGAATCGCTTTCTTTCAAGTGTCGATCGCATCGTTGCCGCGTCGCCAAACTATGTTGAAAGCAGCCCGGTACTGCAGCAGTTCAAAGATAAAGTTGAAGTTATTCCCTACGGTCTTGATAAACAGTTTTATCAGAATAATGATCCTGCCGTTCTGCAAAAATGGCAGGCAAGATTTCCGGATGGCTTCTTCCTGTTCATCGGAACGTTTCGATATTACAAAGGCCTGCATATTTTAATCGAGGCGGCAAAAAACAGCCGTTACCCAATCGTTGTGGTTGGAGCAGGTCCGATTGAGGCTGAGCTGAAAGCGCAGGCGCAGCAGTTAGGCGTGAATAATATCCACTTCCTGGGTGCGCTGGAAGATAGTGAAAAATCTGCCTTGCTTCAGTTATGTACCTGTCTGGTTTTCCCGTCGCATTTACGATCAGAAGCTTTCGGCATCTCTTTACTTGAGGGTGCGCTCTATTCAAAACCGCTGATCTCCAGTGAGATTGGAACCGGAACGACCTTTATCAATATTGATCGCGTTACCGGATTAGTCGTCCCTCCCTCCGATTCTGCAGCATTGAGGGAGGCGATGGATGAAATCTGGCACAACCCCGAACTGGCAATGACCTATGGTGCCGCTGCGCTGGTGCGCTTTGAATCACTTTTCACGGCAGATAGAATGATTCAAAGCTATACAAAGCTTTATAAATCCTTGTTAAGTGTGTAAATTTTTTTCAGATAATTTCATCCGCGCGACCGCACCATTCATTACCTTTAATCCGCTATCCTGAGTTAACATACTGATCACTTACAAAATGGTGTTACGGGTAACACCATGCGAGACCACAGACAGGAGTATGTAATGTCCAAGCAACAGATCGGCGTTGTAGGTATGGCAGTGATGGGCCGCAACCTGGCTCTTAACATTGAGAGCCGCGGTTACACTGTTTCAATCTTCAACCGTTCACGCGAAAAGACTGACGAAGTCATCGCCGAGAACCAGGGCAAGAAGCTTGCTCCTTTTTACACCGTTGAAGAGTTTGTTGAATCGCTGGAAAAACCTCGTCGTATCCTGCTGATGGTTCAGGCAGGTGAAGCGACTGACAAGACTATCGCCTCACTGACACCACACCTGGATAAAGGCGACATCCTGATCGATGGCGGTAACACCTTCTACAAAGATACCATCCGTCGTAACAAAGAACTGTCTGACCAGGGCTTCAACTTCATCGGTACCGGCGTTTCCGGTGGTGAAGAGGGCGCACTGAAAGGCCCATCGATCATGCCTGGCGGTCAGAAAGAAGCTTACGAACTGGTTGCACCGATTCTGGATAAGATTGCTGCTCGTGCGGAAGATGGCGAAGCCTGTGTGGCCTATATCGGTCCGGACGGCGCGGGCCACTATGTGAAGATGGTTCACAACGGCATCGAATATGGCGACATGCAGCTGATCGCAGAAGCCTATGCTCTGCTGAAAGGCGCGCTGGGCCTGAACAACGAAGAGCTGGCTGAAACCTTCACCGACTGGAACAACGGCGAGCTGAGCAGCTACCTGATCGACATCACCAAAGATATCTTCACCAAGAAAGACGAAGACGGTAAATACCTGGTTGATGTGATTCTGGATGAAGCGGCTAACAAAGGCACCGGTAAATGGACCAGCCAGAGCTCGCTGGATCTGGGTGAACCGCTGTCACTGATCACTGAGTCTGTCTTCGCTCGTTACCTGTCCTCACTGAAAACGCAGCGTGTTGCGGCCTCTAAAGTACTGAGCGGCCCACAGGCTAAAGCTTTCACTGGTGATAAAGCAGAGTTCATCGAGAAAGTCCGTCGCGCGCTGTACCTGGGTAAAATAGTCTCTTATGCGCAGGGCTTCTCACAGCTGCGTGCAGCGTCAGAAGAGAACAATTGGGATCTGCACTACGGTGAAATCGCGAAGATCTTCCGCGCTGGCTGCATCATCCGTGCCCAGTTCCTGCAGAAGATCACCGATGCTTATGAAGCCGATGCAGGCATCGCTAACCTGTTGCTGGCTCCGTACTTCAAAGATATCGCTGATCAGTATCAGCAGGCGCTGCGTGATGTCGTTTCTTACGCGATTCAGAACGGTATCCCGACGCCAACCTTCTCTGCGGCGATCGCTTACTATGACAGCTATCGTTCAGAAGTGTTGCCTGCTAACCTGATTCAGGCGCAGCGTGATTACTTCGGTGCGCATACGTATAAGCGTATTGATAAAGACGGTGTGTTCCACACCGAGTGGTTAGATTAATCACTAAAAAGGGCTTCCCTCGGGAAGCCCTTTTTTACCCGACCAGCAAATCCCCGCTCCGAATCTCCCGCTCTCCCGCCAGCCGCACAACCAGCATGCCTGCCGTCGCAAACCTTACCCAGTGTCTCGCATAGAGAATGCCGCCATACTCCGCCACCAGTGGGGTGATGTGGTCCGTAATTGGATCAATAATCTCAGCCACCACTTCTCCCGGGCGAATCTGCGCACCGAGCGGTTTGCGGTGCAGGATCAGCCCTGACACCGGCGAATGAATATATTCACAGCCCGCTAACGGCGTAGGAGGATTTTTCAGGGCAGGAGAGGCCGCCGCCGAACCCTCGCTGTGACGCTCTTTGATAACGCTACCTTCTCCCGGTGCTTCAGCGAGGTCAGGCACGTTTAAACCAATCGGACCGTCATTGATGGCCACGATATCGTCACCGCCCGCGCTCGCCGGGACCAGCTCATCGCCGCCAATGACGGGCGCGGCCACTTCCACGGAAATCGAAGGCTCGCTGTAGCCGATATAACCGCCTTCCTGCAGCGCAGAAATAATCGCATCTGCATCTTTCTCCGCCTGTTCAGGCGACACATCACGCATGCCACGCAACTCCAGCGTCACCGGCAATAAGCCACGAGGCATCGGGTAATCTTTGCCGAACCGCTCTGCCAGCGTCAGCCAGGGTTCGCAACAGGCTTCATCAAACGGCTCACCGCCAGAGATCTGGGCCAGCAACTGCACTTCACTGCCTAACCAGCGTGCCAGCGGTTCGATATCCGGCCATGCATGCGGCGTGGTATAGAGATGCGGCACGGCTTCCCAGTCACAGTGCAGGTCAATCATCAGATCGGCCTGACTGGCCATCCGCATCAGCGTATAGCGCTGCGCATCCAGCTCGGTCTTTGGCACGGTATCGCGATAATGACGATCGATCGCATCGCGAATAAGGTTCCTGTTCTGTGATTCACTCTGGGTCAGACTCTCAGCCAGCCCGGCCGCCAGAGTATTGCCCAGTGACGGAAAACGGCGGTTGAAGTCCTGACCGGAAAGGGTATGAAAGCGGCCCAGATGGGTGCCGTGCCAGTGCTGTCCCAGTGCCAGCGGATTAGCCACCGGCACCAGGGTAAAGGCAGCTTTAAGCTGTCCGGCGGACTCCAGCGCCTGCAGCCGCTGCTTTAAATACCACCCCACCGCCATACCGGGCAGTTCGTCGCCATGCAGCGCAGCCTGGATATAAACCTGACGTTCATTGTCCTCAGCAAAATGGAAACTGATGATTTCACGCTGGGTGCCTAAAGAGGCGCTTAACAGTGGATGATGTTGTTGATGCATACCGTGTTAATGTCCTTTAATCGGCAAAGGACGACAGCGCGCCGTCCCGAAAAAGTTAGAGTATAGTGCCGGATCGCGGTGAGGACGAAAAAGGGCGACCGCGAGGTTACTGCTGGATAGAGATATCCGTGGCGAAGTAGCGCTTCTGAATCTGATCGAAGGTGCCATTCTTTTTAATTTCGGCAAAGGCGTTATCCAGCGCCGTTTTCAGTTCGGTATCGCCTTTGCGCAGGCCAATTGCCGTGCCGGGGCCGATAATCGGATCCTGAATAATCGGGCCAGCCAGTTCAAAATCTTTGCCCTGTGGATGCTTCAGGAAGCCAATCGCCGCCTGTGCCGCGTCGGTAAAGACGGCATCCAGTCGGCCTGAAACCAGATCGCTTTCAACCTGTGCCTGATCGCCATAAGGCACCACGGTCACACCATAGGGCTGCCATTTCGCCAGCGCATAACGCTCCTGAACCGTTCCCTGTTCCACTCCAACCGTTTTACCTTTCAGAGACTCGACGGTGGGCAGGATGCCGGCGCCTTTACGCGCAATCAGCTGGGTGTGGGTGTCATACAGCGGCACGGTAAAGTCGATCTGCTTCAGGCGCTCTTCTGTAATGCCCATGTCAGACAGAATGGCATCAAACTTACGTGCTTTCAGCGCCGGGATCATGCCGTCAAACTGGCTTTCAACCCAGACACATTTCGCCTGCATCTGCGTGCAGAGCGCATTACCCAGATCGATATCAAAGCCGACCAGCTTACCCTGCGGGGTTTTCGATTCAAACGGCGGATAGGTCGGATCGACTGCAAAACGCACCTGTTCGATTTTCGCCTGAGCTGCAAACGCGCAGCCTGCCATAACCGCCACAGCCAGCGTCTGACGCAGGCATTGAGTGAAAATGTTCATGATTTTGCTCTTATTCTGTCGTGATGAGTGATTATGCAGAGTATCGCCGGGCTGCCGGGATGGCAATTACTGCGTTATCTCTATCACGTCAGCCTTGCACAGCGCCCGGTAGTCTTCGGTGTTCAGGATCACCGAGCGCTCCAGCAGACCGGCGTTAAATGCGATCTCCGGATAACGTTCAAACAGCGCGGGGTCCACAATCAGTCGGAGGTCGGGATGAAAGCTGAACGGCGGGATCGCTCCGAATACGCAGCCGGTCAGCAGATCGGTCTCCGCCGGGCTGGCGAGTGAGGCGCGTCGTCCACCGACCGCCGCGGCGACTTTGCCCAGATCGGCCTGCCGATCGGCCGGTAACACCGCCAGCACATGCTGCTTTATGCCGTTGCCCTTTACATGGCAGACCAGCGCTTTCGCGCCCTGACCGATTTCGGTGCCGCGTATTGCCGCGACGGCTTCACATTTACCGGTCGCCTCATGCTCCATCAGGCGATAGCGCGCCTGGTGCTGGTCGAGCAGGGCGATTAATTTTTCATGGGTGGTCACGGTTCTCTCCCTGAGGTTTGAGTCGCCGTTACTGTGCGGGATTGAGATGAAGATTGAGAAGGATTCTGCTCAGAATCTTCATAAAAACGAAATTCTGAGCAGGTTATTGCACAATTACTTGTGGCGGGCGCGCAGGTTATTAATCACGGCGCTGAAGTCGAGATCCTGATCCTGCAACAGCACCATCAGGTGATAGACCAGGTCTGACGCTTCATTGGTCAGCTCATCCCGATCGTTGACGGTCGCCGCCAGCGCAGTCTCAACGCCTTCTTCGCCCACTTTCTGTGCGATGCGCTTGGTGCCGCTGGCGTAGAGCCGTGCCGTGTAAGAGCTTTCAGGGTCAGCTGATTTGCGTGACGCCAGCAGCTCTTCCAGCTGATAAAGGAAGGTCCACTCAGGTACGGCCGGCGAGAAGCAGCTGGTGGTGCCCAGATGGCAGGTCGGGCCAATCGGATTCGCCAGCACCAGCAGCGTGTCATTGTCGCAATCAGGCGTAATGCTCACTACCTGCAGAAAGTTGCCGGACGTTTCGCCTTTGGTCCACAGACGGTTTTTAGTGCGCGAGAAAAAGGTGACATTGCCTTCTGCCAGCGTTTTTTCCAGCGCCTCCGGGTTCATGTAGCCATGCATCAGCACTTCGCCTGAGACGTTGTGCTGAACGATGACCGGCATCATGCCCTCTGTTTTGTCCCAGTCGAGAAGAGCCTGTTGTTGTTGAGTTAGCACGCGCGAATCTCCACTCCGTTGTCGATCAGAAAGCTCTTCAGCTCACCAATATTAATAATCTGCTTATGGAATACCGAGGCGGCTAAGGCGCCATCGACGTTAGCCTCAGTAAACGCCTCCAGGAAGTGCTGCATGGTGCCTGCGCCGCCCGAGGCGATCAGGGGCACCTTGCAGACTTCACGCATTTTCTTCAGCTGCACCAGGTCATAGCCGTTACGCACGCCATCCTGATTCATCATGTTCAGCACGATCTCGCCTGCGCCCAGCTTCTGCACTTCCTGTACCCATTCCAGCGTTTCCCACTGTGTTACGCGGGTACGCGCTTCGTCGCCGGTATACTGATTCACCTGATATTTGCCGCTGGCTTCGTCAAACCAGGTATCGATGCCGACGACAATACACTGCACGCCAAACCGGTCCGCGAGGCGGGTGATGAGCGTGGGATCGGCCAGCGCTGGCGAATTAATTGAAATCTTGTCTGCGCCAAACTCCAGAATGCGTGCCGCGTCTTCCAAGGTTTTAATGCCGCCCGCGACGCAGAACGGAATATCGATCACTTCCGCAACGCGTGACACCCAGCTTTTGTCAACGACCCGGCCATCGGATGAGGCGGTGATGTCATAGAACACCAGTTCGTCGGCACCTTCAGCGGCGTAGCGCTGCGCCAGCGGCACGATGTCGCCGATGATCTCGTGATTACGAAACTGTACGCCTTTGACGACCTGGCCGTCACGTACGTCCAGGCAGGGAATTATCCGTTTTGCCAGCATGAGATCGCCTCCGAAACTGTGAATTTATCTTCCAGCAGCGCACGTCCGACAATCACGCCCTGAACACCGCTGCCGCGCAGTGCGGCGATATCATTCAGGTCGCCAATGCCACCCGAGGACTGGAAAGAAATTGTCGGGAAGCGCGCCGTCACTTCCTGATAGAGCGCGACGTTGGAACCGCTCAGGGTGCCGTCGCGGGAAATGTCGGTACAGAGCACGTGTTTCAGGCCCACCTGCTGAAAATCGGTAATTACCTCTTCCAGGGTGACGCCCGCCGCTTCCTGCCAGCCACTGATCGCCACTTCTTTGCGGTTACTGGCATCAATGCGCACATCTAACGCGAGCACAATCGCCTCTGCGCCAAACTCCGCGAACCACCGTTTGACCTCTTCAGGCTCTTTCACAGCAGTGGAACCGACCACCACACGACTCGCACCCGCTTCAAGCAGCGCGTACACATCGTTACGGCTGCGAATGCCGCCACCGACCTGCACCGTGACCTCAACGCCGTCGAGCAGGGTTTTCAGCAGCGCGATCTGGCGTTTCGCCGGATCTTTCGCACCGGTTAAATCCACCAGATGCAGCACGGTCGCGCCCTGGCTGACGTAATCCTGCAGACGTGGCAGCGGATCGCTGCCGTAATCACGCTGCTGGCCATAATCGCCCTGATGCAGACGAACCACTTTGCCGTCAATTAAATCTAACGCGGGGATAATCATTACATCTCCAGGAAGTTTTTCAGCAACTGCGCGCCCGCTTTGCCCGAGCGTTCCGGATGGAACTGGACGCCGAAAAAGTTATCTTTCTGCACCGCGGCGGTGAAGGCTTCACCGTAATGACACTGAGCGATGGTGCTGGCGTTGACCGGCATGGCATAGCTGTGGACGAAGTAGAAATAAGAACCTTCATCAATGCCGCGGAACAGATGATTGCCCGCCTGCGCGGTAATCTGGTTCCAGCCCATATGCGGCAGCGGCAGGCCGTGGGTGTCCATCAACGACACTGGCTCATCAATAATGCCCAGCGTCGGTACGCCGCCGTTTTCATCGCTACCGCGTCCCAGCAACTGCATACCCAGACAGATGCCCAGCACCGGCTGGGTACAGGCTTTCACCAGGTCGATCAGGTCACGCTCTTCCAGCTGATTCATTGCCGCCTGCGCTGTACCTACGCCTGGCAGAAACAGTTTATCGGCGCGCAGCACCACATCAGAATCGCGGCTCACTTCCGGGGTATAGCCCAGACGTTCAATCGCCCATTTCACTGAGGAAAGGTTGGCGCAACCGGTATCCATGATCACCACGTTCATCACAGCACTCCCTTCGAGCTCGGCAGGGTATTACCCTCAACGCGGATCGCCTGGCGCAGCGTACGACCAAAGGCTTTAAACAGGCTCTCGACACGATGATGATCGTTCTTGCCTTTGGTTTTCAGATGCAGGGTGCTCATCATGGCGTAGGAGAGCGAGCTGAAGAAGTGCTCGACCATCTCAGTACTGAGGTCGCCCACGCGCTGATAGTTGAATTCGGCTTTGAACTCGATGTGCGGACGGCCGGAGATATCCAGCGCGCAGCGTGCCAGGCATTCGTCCATCGGCAGCACAAAGCCAAAGCGGCCAATACCGCGTTTGTCGCCCAGCGCTTTCAGCAATGCTTCGCCCAGCGCCAGACCGGTATCTTCCACCGTGTGGTGATCGTCTATGTAGAGATCGCCTTTCACTTCAATGTTCATGCGGAAGCCGCCGTGCACCGCAATCTGGTCCAGCATATGGTCGAAGAAACCCACGCCGGTATTAATCTTGCTGCCGCCTTCGCGGTCCAGCCACAGTTCGACCCGAACCTGCGTCTCTTTGGTATCACGCTGCACCAGCGCATGGCGGTCACGCTGAGTCAGACGCTGCTGGATGGTCTGCCAGTTCTCGCCGTCAGCACCGTAGCGGATAGGCTGAATGCCCATGTTCTCCGCCAGCTGCACGTCGGTCAGACGATCGCCAATCACATAACTGTTGGCGGTATCCAGCGCGCCTTCGGCCAGCCAGGCTTCTACCATTCTGGTTTTCGGCTTGCGGCAGTCGCAGTGATCGTCCGGCATGTGCGGGCAAATCAGCACATCGTCAAACGCAATGCCCTGTGAGGTCAGGACCTGCATCATCAGATTGTGTGGACCATCGAAATCTGCCTGCGGGAAACTGGCGGTGCCAAGACCATCCTGGTTGGTGATCATCACCAGGCGATAACCGGCGGCCTGCAGCGCCAGCAGCGCCGGGATGACGTCTGGCTCAAACGCCAGCTTATCCATACGGTCGACCTGATAATCCTCAGGCGGCTCAGAGATTAACGTCCCGTCGCGGTCAATAAAAAGGGTCTTCTGACTCATGCTTGCTCCAGAGAAAAGGCTTGCAGCGCGGCGATCGCTCGTTCGCACTCTTCACGCGTGCCGATGGAGATGCGCAGGCATCCCGACAGGCCCGGATTTTTGTTCTGATCACGCAGGATAATGCCCTGATCCCATAAGGTTTTGAAGACTTTTGGGGAATCGGTAAAGCGCGCCAGCACATAGTTGGTTTCGCTGGGGAACACCTGCTCAACGCAGGCCAGCTGCGCCAGTTCAGCCAGCAGCCAGCTACGATTGTCGTTCAGCTGGACCACATGCTCACGCATCAATGCAATGCCTTGCTCACTCAGCGCCTGTCCGGCGACGTCGGCTACCGGCGTCGCCAGCGGGTAGGGCGCAATCACCTTCATCAGCAGGTCGATCACTTGCGGGTTCGCCAGCGCAAAGCCACAACGCAGGCCCGCGAGCGCAAAAGCTTTTGAAAGGGTACGCAGGATCACCAGATGCGGATAATCCTTCAGCCAGCCGGTCAGCGTCGCCTGCGGGCAAAACTCAATGTAGGCCTCATCGGCCACCACCAGCGCTTTACCGGCGGTCATCGCCAGCAGCTGACGGATGTCATCCTGATTAATCAGGTTGCCGGTCGGGTTGTTCGGGCTGCAAAGATAAACGACTTTGACGCCATCCAGCTGTTCCGCGATAGCAGGCAGGTTCAGCTGCCAGTCGGTCAGCGCCGGCGCGGTACGGTATTCAATGCCGATAGTTTCGGCGCTGACGCTGTACATACCATAGGTCGGCGGGCAGAACAGAATGGCATCCTGCCCCGGCTCACAGAAGGCGCGCATGATCAGTTCGATGGCTTCATCCGCGCCACGGCTGACCAGCACCTGTTCTGGCGTTAAACCCGCGTAAGCCGCGTAGCGCTCAATCACTACTTTAGGCTGACACTCCGGATAGCGGTTCAGCGTCTGCTGCGACAGCTCAAACGGCACCGGCAGCGGGAATTCGTTGGCATTGAGCCAGACATCTCCGTTGCCACCCAGACGACGCGCCGACATATAGGGCGTCAGGGCACGCACATTCGCGCGCGCCAGCTGCTCAATATTCTGACTCATGCTTGCTCCTTCAGTGCGGCAACGCGCAGGGTGACGGCATTTTTGTGGGCATCCAGCTGCTCGGCGGCGGCCAGGGTTTCAATCGTGGCGGCCAGATTCAGGAAGCCCTGCGGCGTCAGCTCCTGCACCGTCATACGTTTCTGGAAATCGGCCAGGCCCAGGCTGGAACAGGTCGAGGTATAACCGTAGGTCGGTAACACGTGATTGGTGCCCGAGGCGTAATCGCCCGCAGACTCCGGAGACCAGTCACCTAAGAATACCGAACCGGCGCTGGTGATCGACTCCACCAGATCGCGCGGCTGACGGGTCTGCAGAATCAGGTGCTCCGGGCCGTAGAGATTGGAAATCTCAACGCATTGCTCAAGGTCGCGCGCCACGATCAGGCGGCTGCTCTCCAGCGCCTGACGCGCCGTGGCCGCACGCGGCAACTGATCCAGCTGCTGTTCAACCGCAACCGCAACCGCCTCTGCCAGCGTCAGTGAAGGCGTCAGCAGAATGACCTGCGAGTCGGGGCCGTGCTCTGCCTGTGAAAGCAGATCGGAGGCGACAAACGCGGGCGTGGCACCTTCATCGGCAATCACCAGCACTTCGGACGGCCCGGCAGGCATATCAATGGCTGCGCCATCGAGTCGCTGACTCACCTGACGTTTCGCTTCGGTCACCCAGGCGTTGCCCGGCCCAAAAATCTTATCCACGCGCGGCACGGTTTCAGTGCCGAAGGCCAGCGCGGCAATAGCCTGCGCGCCGCCCACCTGGAACACTTCTTCTACGCCACACAGCTGCGCAGCATAAAGGATCTCATCGGCAATCGGCGGGGGTGAACAGAGCACCACGCGGCCACAACCGGCGATGCGGGCAGGCGTCGCCAGCATCAGCACGGTAGAGAAGAGCGGGGCGGAACCGCCAGGAATGTAGAGCCCGACCGACTTCACCGGGCGAGTGATCTGCTGGCAGCGCACGCCAGGCTGCGTTTCCACATCTACCGGCGGCAGAATCTGCGCGTTGTGGAAGGTTTCAATATTCCCCACCGCGACGGCCATCGCCTGCTTCAGCTCGTCACTCAGACGGGCGCTGGCTTCTGCAATCTGCTGCGGCGTCACGCGCAGGTTTTGCACCTGCGCTTTGTCGAAGCGGGCGCTGAACTCGCGCAGCGCGTCATCACCGTTCAGCTTTACCTGCTCCAGCACGTTACGCACCGTCAGCGTGACGTTTTCAGAGGCGGCGATGGCAGGACGTAACAGTAACGCCTGCTGCTGTTCGGGGGTGCACTGCTGCCACTCAATCGGGGTAGAAAAGGCCATGGCTTACTCCATCATCTTCTCAATAGGCAGCACCAGAATTGAACTGGCACCCAACTCTTTCAGTTTTTCCATGGTTTCCCAGAACAGGGTTTCACTGCTGACCATGTGCATCGCCACGCGGCTGACATCGCCTGCCAGCGGCAGAACGGTCGGACGCTCAGCGCCAGGCAGCAGGCTGATTACCTCTTCCAGCCGTTCACTCGGCGCGTGCAGCATGATGTACTTCGATTCACGCGCTTTAATCACGCCCTGAATACGGGTCATCATCTTGTCGATCAGCTCCTGCTTGGCGGCGGGCATTTCACCGTCGCGCTGGATCAGGACGGCTTTTGAACGATAGATGACTTCAACTTCACGCAGGCCATTCGCTTCCAGCGTGGCACCGGTGGAGACCAGATCGCAGATGGCATCCGCCAGGCCGGCGCGGGTCGCCACTTCTACTGAACCGTTCAGTAAACAGGTTTTAAAGCTGACACCTTTTTTGTCGAGGTACTGTTTGAGCAGGTGCGGATAGGAGGTAGCGATACGGGATTTATCAAGGCATTCCGGGCCGGTGTACTCGGCGTCGGTCGCCATCGCCAGTGAGAGACGGCAACCGCCGAAATCCAGGCGGCGCAGCGTAAAGTAGCGCGGGTCTTCACCCTGAGCGCGACGTGAGAGTAACTCCTCTTCCAGCACGTTTTCACCGATGATGCCGAGATCGACCACACCGTCCATCACCAGTCCAGGGATATCGTCATCGCGCACACGCAGGATGTCGATCGGCATGTTCTCCGCAAACGCAATCAGGCGCTGTTGCTGAAGATTGATTTTAACGCCGCAGCGCGCCAGCAGTTCGCGTGAATCATCACTTAAACGGCCAGATTTCTGCATAGCTATGCGTAAACGGGTGTTATCTAACATGGTTCCTGTCCTCTTAATCCTGTCCTGAAAGTGTGGTTGCGTCAGCCCATAAAAAAACCCCCGGAAGACGATCTTCCGGGGGTTCTCTTGCGTTCACACCACTGGAAGATCTTAAAAGTCTTCCAGCACCAATTGCCTGAAAGACTAGTCAGGATGATGGTGGTGATGATGGTTGAACTGAACGCGTGTCATATTAATCTCGTCGATGAATGAGTATTCATTTGTGGGGATTAACCTAGCGAAGATGGCAGCACTTGGCAACACTTTTTTAAACAGGCGGTTCGGAAAGCGCTGAAACAGGTTGTTCTGGTTTGCAATCCGGAGGCAAACTACGGTGAAGTCAGGGTTGATGTTTCACGTCAGGAGTCAAAATGAAGAAGGTCGCGATTGTGGGACTGGGCTGGCTGGGTATGCCGCTGGCCACGGCGTTAACGGCGCGAGGCTGGCAGGTTACCGGCAGCAAAACCACGCCAGACGGTGTTGAAGCCGCACGCCGCTGCGGCATTGAGGCGTTCCAGCTGGAGCTGACACCGGAACTGCTGTGTGATGCTGCCGATATCGAGCCGCTCTTTAACGTCGATGCATTGATTGTCACGTTACCTGCCAGCCGTACTGCGGAAGGCGGTGAAGCTTATCTGCAGGCGGTGCAGAATGTGGTCGATACCGCGCTGGTGTATAAAGTGCCGCGCATCATCTTTACCAGCTCAACGTCAGTCTATGGTGGCAGCTCTGGCATTAAACGGGAAAACAGCCCGCTGACCGCCGAAACGGTAGCCGGTAAAACGCTGGTTAAGCTGGAGAGCTGGCTGCACGATCTGCCGGGAACCAGCGTGGATATTGTGCGTCTGTCCGGTCTGGTCGGGCCAAAGCGCCATCCGGGACGCTTCCTGGCGGGCAAGCAGGATGTGGCGAATGGCTCGCAGGGCGTGAATCTGGTGCATCTGGATGACGTGGTCGAGGCGATTACGCTGCTGCTGCAGTCGCCCAAAGGGGGCCGGGTTTATAACCTCAGTGCGCCGAAACATCCGACGCGCGACACCTTCTATCCCGCAGTTACGCGCCAGCTTGGTCTGCAGCCGCCGCAGTTCGCGCCAGAGGTCGTCAAAGACAGCGGCAAGCTGATAGATGGATCCCGTATCTGTAGCGAGCTTGGTTTTGAGTATCGCTATGACGATCCGGTGAAGATGCCGCTGGAGTGACAGGCGGCTGACGTTGATGTGGGGGGCAGGGCGCCCCCGCTGAAACGCCTCTGTTTTGCTATTTTTATAGTTACAACATACTTAATTGTCTTATTCTGCAGGGCAGAATGTGCCCCGCAGAAAGACCGTTATACGGCTCACCAGACGCAATGCCAGGCCCTTAGTCTTACACCCCCAGCCGATCCCTCAACGCATACCACACCGCGCCCATTGCCGTCAGCGGCACCTTAAAGCGTCGGCCACCCGGGAACGGCAGGTGAGGCAGGCGGGCGAAGGCGTCAAACCGCTCGGCATCGCCGCGTAATACTTCGCTGATCAGCTTGCCGGAAAGATGGGTACTGGTGACGCCATGACCGCTGTCGCCCTGCATAAAATAGACATTCTTCTCCATCCGGCCAAACTGCGGCATACGCGACAGCGTCAGCAGGAAATTGCCGCTCCAGCTGAAGTCCAGCTTCACGTTCTGCAACTGCGGGAAAGTGCGGCGCAGTTTGGGCCGGATTAGCGCTTCAATGTCAGCCGGTTCCCGCGCGCCGTAGACCACACCGCCGCCATAGAGCAGCCGGTTGTCGGCGGTCAGACGGAAGTAATCCAGCAGATAGTTACAATCTTCCACACAGTAATTATTCGGCATCAGCGACAGTGCCTGGTCGGGTGTCAGCGGCTCGGTCGCCACAATCTGCGATCCGCACGGCATGCTTTTCCTGCTCAGGCGCGGCTCCAGTTGCGGTGAGAGATAGGCATTACCGGCGAAGACCACAAACGTCGCACTGACCTCGCCGTGAGCGGTTTTCACCCGGTTAGGTGTGCCATAAACCACATCTGTCGCTGCGGACTGCTCATAAATGCGTCCACCATGTCGACGAATTGCTTCTGCTTCTCCCAGCGCCAGGTTCAGCGGATGCAGATGGCCGCCACGTCGATCCAGCAGTCCGCCAATGTAACGTTCGGTAGCGACTTCGCGGCGAATAGCGCGTTCGTCCAGCAGTTCCAGATCGTGATTGCCATACTGCTGCCACAGGCTTTTCTGCTTTTGCAGATGTGCCATCTGTCTCGCATTCAGCGCTGCAAAAATGCCGCCGGGCCGGTAGTCGCAGTCAATCGCATACCGCTTAATGCGATCGCGGATAATCTCAGCGCCTTCAAACATCATGCTGCCCAGCATGCGGGCGCTCTCTTTACCGTAGCGTTGTTCAATCACATCCACGTCGCGGCTGTAGGAGTTCACCACCTGACCGCCGTTTCGCCCGCTGGCACCAAAGCCGACGCGCGCCGCTTCCAGCACGACCACGTCGTAGCCCACCTCGGTCAGATGCAGCGCCGCTGAAAGACCGGTGAAACCGCCGCCAATGATGCAGACGTCGCACTGAATGCTCTCCTGCAGGGTCGGCCAGGGCGCATGCGGATTGGCGGTCGCTGCGTAATAACTCTCCACATAATTCATAACAACCTCCGGGAAGCGCCTAAAAATTAGCTGGCGTGTGGGCACTGATAATGCGGCAGGGGATTTCAGCCCTGTTGGTAAAGCTGTGCGGTAAGCCGGTATCAATTACATAGCTCTCTCCGGCAGAGAGATGAAACTGCTGACCGTTAATCACCAGCGTAATTTCGCCTTCCAGCAGCGTGCCGGTCTCTTCGCCTGGATGACGCAGCTTCTCGCCGGTGCTTGCGCCGGGTTGATAGGTTTCCAGCAGCATGCCCAGCGTGCGCTGCGCACGGCCATTGTCGATGAGCTTCAGCGACACACCCTGGCTGCCAATCTCCAGCAGATCGCTGGCGCGGACAATCACCTTTGGCTCCGTATGGGGTTTGGGTTCCGAGAAGAACTCCGACAACGACAGTCCATAGACTTTCAGCAGCTTCTGCAGGGTGCTGACCGCCGGGCTGACCTTATCCTGCTCGATAGTGCTGATGGCGCTGTGGGTCAGTCCGGCCAGTTCGGCAACGCGACGTTGCGACAATCCCATCGTCTGCCGGATCTGCGCCAGCCGTCGTCCCGGAGCCAGCGTGACATCACTCATCTGCTTTTCCCCTGTGATAGCGAATGGCGGCCTGTATAAAGCCGCTGAACAGCGCCTGTGCTCCCGCCGTACTTTCCGGCTGCCATTCGGGATGCCACTGCACCGCGAGGGCGAAGGGATGATGACGCAGACTCACCGCCTCAATCAGGCCATCCGGCGCGCGCGCCTCAATGCGCAGCTGCGGCCCCGGTTCGCGTATGCCCTGATGATGCAGAGAATTGACCGCAAGCGGTTTGCTGCTGTCCAGCAGCGTTGCCAGCAGGCCATCCGGTTCGATAGTGATCGGATGCGCTGTCGTATACTGCTGATCCAGTGGCAGCGTCTCATCTTCATGATGACGCTGAAATTCTGACTGCCCACTGAGATCCCGCCACAGCGCGCCACCATTGGCCACTACCAGCTCCTGCAGCCCACGGCAGATACCAAACATCGGCATTTTGTGGCTGGTGGCCCAGGTGATTAGCTGAAAGGCAAGACGGTCGCGGCCCGGATCGGCGTGCGGCTCTTCACCGGCTTCACCATAATGCCAGGGTTCGATGTTGCTGGGACTGCCGGTGAACAGCAGACCATCCAGCACAGCCATAGCGTTTTCTGATAGATGAGGCGCATTAATAAGACTATGGGGCAGGGCGAGGGGCACGCCGCCCGCCAGGACAATCGCATCAATATATTTGTTATGCACGGTCTGAGTCGCATGGCCGCCCAGCTCTTTCTGGCACATCACTACGCCAATCAACGGTTTGTCAAAAATAATGCCCATCTTACGTCCTCGCATCACTGGTCGAAATATCTACCGAAAGGGCACGTCTGGCGGTTAAGTGTGCAATATTTTTTCAATCTAGCAATCTGCTGTTTGTTCTTCAAACAGATTTGTTACATTTGCACACTTTTTATGTTGGCGCTATGTTAGTGGTGTGGCTGTTATTTTGAGCATTACGCAAACCTAATAGGGGCGGGTGAGATCATGACTAACCTGGTAGAAGTGGAAGACTTCACGCTTCACAGTGAAGAGAAACGAACCAGCGCGTTCCAGCTTGAGGTGAAAGCCTGGCTGGAGCGCCATCCTGAAACGCAGTATGTCGACATCCTGTTAAATGATTTAAATGGTGTATTCCGTGGCAAGCGCATTCCGGTCTCTGCGCTGCCTAAGCTGGAAAAAGGATGTTATTTCCCCGCCTCAGTGTTTGCCATGGATATCCTCGGCAATACGGTGGAAGAAGCGGGACTCGGCCAGTCTCTTGGTGAACCCGATAATCTCTGCCTGCCCGTTAGCGGCACTTTAGTTCCCTCCGCCTCTGACCCTCAACACATCGCACAGCTGCTGTTAACCATGTGCAACCAAGATGGCACTCCCTTTGACGTTGAACCCCGAAATGTCCTTAACCGGCTGTGGCAACAGTTGCGCAACCGAGGTCTGTTTCCGGTGGTAGCGGTAGAGCTGGAGTTCTATCTGGTAGACAAAAAGCGCGATGCTGAAGGCTTTATCCAGCCGCCCTGTTCGCCTGGCAGCGATGAACGCAATATGCAGAGCCAGGTCTACTCGGTCGATAATCTCGATCATTTCGCTGATGTCCTGCGCGATATTGACGATCTGGCCCGTCGGCAGGGCATACCGGCTGATGGTGCGCTGGCGGAAGCCTCGCCCGGACAGTTTGAGATCAACCTGCATCATACCCGCGACGTGCTGCGCGCCTGCGACCATGCGGTGCAGCTGAAGCGCCTGATTCGTCAGGTCGCGGAAAATCACGGCATGACCGCCACCTTTATGGCGAAGCCTTACGAGGAGTATGCGGGCAGCGGAATGCACGTGCATATCAGCATGCTGGATGCCGCCGATCACAACGCCTTTGCCTGCGATGACGGCAGTGATTCACCGCTGATGAAGCGTGCGCTGGCGGGCATGATCGACCTGATGCCCGCGTCAATGGCGCTGCTGGCACCCAACGTGAATGCCTATCGCCGCTTTGTCCCTGAAGCCTATGTGCCGTTGCAGGCTTCGTGGGGTCATAACAACCGGACCGTCGCGCTGCGCGTGCCGTGCGGAGATATCGACAATCATCGTATTGAGTATCGGGTGGCGGGCGCTGATGCCAATCCCTATCTGGTCGTCTCGGCTATCCTGGCCGGGATGCTGCATGGACTGGATACGCAGCTGCCATTGCCGAATCCGGTCACCGGCAACGGACACCATGCCGAAGGGCTGGCCCTGCCGATCCGGCAGAGCGATGCGCTGTATGAGTTTGACAGCAGCTATCCGCTGCAGAAGTTACTGGGCGAACGCTTTGCCAGCGTCTGGCACAGCTGCAAAAACTATGAACTGATGCAGTTTGAACGACTGATTACGTCTACGGAAATAGACTGGATGCTGAAAAACGCCTGATGAGCTTCTCAGCTTTACTTTGTCGCGCTTTTTTTTGCATAAGGTGCCTCAACGGCTTGTATTACTGCCACGGGTTAGGGCAGAATACGCGGCCTGCAAAATCAGATGATAACCGACGCTTAACGCGCCGGTTATTTTTTTGCATCCAGTTTTAACAGAGCGTTTTTGCTGACTTAACCGAGGCCGGGCACGCACCCGGATAGATAAACACTGAAAACACGCGTAAGCGTGAGATTGAGGATTACAAAGATGGGGATGTTTTTCACTCTGCCAGCCAACGCTGGTACGCGTTTTCGTGATGACTACGGCGCCGCGTCAACCGCTAACCTTACTCCCTGTCGCTTAATGCGCAGTTGCCCTGTGACCCAGCCCAGCCAGGCTGTCGCACATGGGGGACTGAAGCATGTCGCTTAATACCTCCGCCGCACCGCAGCGTGCGCAACTCAAAAAGACGCTTACGTTACTTCCGGTCGTCATGATGGGCTTAGCCTACATGCAGCCTATGACCCTGTTCGATACTTTTGGCATCGTTTCCGGGCTGACCGATGGTCACGTCGCCACCGCTTATGCTTTCGCGCTGATTGCGATTCTGTTTACTGCCGTGAGTTACGGTAAGCTGGTACGCCGCTTCCCCTCTGCGGGCTCCGCTTATACCTACGCTCAGAAGGCGATCAGTCCGCACGTCGGCTTTATGGTCGGCTGGTCATCACTGCTGGACTACCTGTTCATGCCGATGATCAACATCCTGCTGGCTAAAAACTATTTCGAATCGCTGGTGCCGGGCATCCCGTCGTGGATTTTCGTGGTGTTGCTGGTCGGCTTTATGACGCTCTCTAACCTCAAGGGCATCAAAACCGTCGCCAACTTCAACAGTGTGATTGTGGTGCTGCAGGTCATTGTCATGGTCGGGATTACCGGCATGGTGATCTACGGTGTGGCAAGCGGCGTTGGTTCCGGCACGCTGGTGAGCAGCCGTCCGTTCTGGTCTGAGAATGCGCATGTGGTGCCGATGATTACCGGAGCAACCATACTCTGCTTCTCGTTCCTCGGCTTTGATGGCATCAGTTCGCTGTCGGAAGAGACTAAAGATGCAGAACGTACTATTCCACGCGCTATTTTCCTGACGGCGCTGATTGGCGGTGTGATCTTTATTGCGGCATCTTACTTCCTGCAGCTCTACTTCCCGGACATCACCCGTTTCCAGGACCCGGACTCCTCACAGCCAGAAATCATGCTGTTCGTAGCCGGTAAAGCGCTGCAGGTCGGTATCCTGATCTTCTCGGTGGTCACGGTACTGGCATCCGGTATGGCGGCGCACGCAGGCGTATCGCGTCTGATGTATGTGATGGGCCGTGATGGTGTGTTCCCGGAGCGTTTCTTCGGTTACATCCATCCAAAATGGCGTACCCCGTCGCTCAACGTACTGCTGGTGGGTGCGATTGCGCTGATGGCGATTAACTTTGACCTGGTCACCGCGACCGCGCTGATTAACTTCGGTGCGCTGGTAGCGTTTACCTTCGTGAACCTGTCGGTGATTGCACAGTTCTGGATCCGTGAGAAGCGAAACCGTACGCTGAAAGATCACGTTCAGTATCTGCTGCTGCCGCTGCTCGGCGCGATGACGGTCGGTGCGCTGTGGGTGAATCTGGAAGAGAGTTCTATGGTTCTGGGCCTGATCTGGGCCGCCATCGGGATTATCTACCTGGCATTCGTGACCCGCAGCTTCCGTAATCCGGTGCCGCAGTTCAGCGAAGAAGTTTAATATCGCTAACGTTGCCGCCTTCCGGCTTTATCAGGAAGGCGGCAACAGCTTAACCGGCCAGCACCAGTTCCCAGCTGCCCGCACTCAATAGTTCCCGCCCCGCATCACTCAGTTTGTTGTCTGTCACCACCTGATCAAACCTCTCCAGCGGTAACGCCAGGAACGTTGCTATTCTGTTGTACTTCGAACTGTCACTCAGTAAAACCCGCTTGCTGCTCACGTCGCACACTGCCTGCTTCACCATCACTTTATCTTCATCCGGTGTAAACAAGCCGCGTGGCCCCCAGCAGGAGGCGGAGATAAAGGCGATATCAATGGCCAGATTGCGCAGGCTGCGTGCTGCCGACTCGCCGACGCAGGAGCGGTTCTCCCGGCATACGGTGCCGCCCGTGTGGATAACCCGGCACTGACTCGCCTCCATCAGCAGATTCGTCACCATGAAATCATTGGTGACCACCAGTAAATCATCACGATCCACCACTTCCTGTGCCAGCGCTAACGTCGTGGTCCCGGCATCCAGATAGATGCAGCTATTACGGGGGATGTGACGGGCAGCAGTGCGGCCAATGGCGCGCTTTTCATCGTTGTAGAGGGTGCTTTTCGTCAGATGGGACGGTTCAGCCGCCAGTCGATCGGCGGAGCGCACGCCGCCGGAAACCGACAGCACGGCGCCTTGTTCTTCCAGTTTCTGCACATCCCGGCGTATCGTCATGTGCGATACGCCCAGCCGCTCAGTTAACTCTGCAATGCTCACTACGCCCCGATCGGCCACCAGTGCCAGAATCTGTTGATGACGTTCAACCGGAATCATATCTGCTCCCTGATAATTACCATTTTTTCACATTATAAAGTATCTGCCGGTCAACCAGAACAAAAAATAACAGCTGATACAGGGCGGGCAGCTGCACTCAACGGGCTAACGCAAAGTGAGGCCGGTAAAACAGGCAGTGTTAAAAATTGTTCCCGTTCACACTGGTGATGTTTTTTTGTGAGAAGTGACACATTTTTACCGACAGGAAGCTGGCAGGATTAACAGTAACAAACAAATAATCACTTAATTTAACAGTGGAGGCGTAACGTGCCAGCTGAAAACATCTGCGTTATCGGGTTAGGTTCCATGGGTATGGGTGCGGCGAAGTCCTGTCTGCGTGCTGGTCTCAACACCTGGGGCGTCGATTTGAATCCTGCGGCCCTGGAGAGCTTACGTCAGGCCGGCGCACGTGATGCACAGTCATCCGCCTCAGCCTTTGCAGATCAGCTCGATGCCGTTTTGTTGCTGGTGGTCAATGCAAAGCAGGTTAACGCCATTCTGTTCGGTGAAGATGGCCTGGCCGCAAAACTGCGTCCGGGCACGGTGGTGATGGTCTCATCCACACTCTCAGCGCAGGATGCGCAGCAGATTGAACAGCGGCTGGCTGAACATCAGTTGCTGATGCTGGATGCCCCGGTGTCGGGCGGCGCGGCCAAAGCGGCCAGCGGTGAAATGACGGTAATGGCATCCGGCAGTGATACGGCTTTTGCACAGCTGCAGCCGGTGCTGGATGCGGTGGCTGCCAAAGTCTATCGCGTGGGCAATGAAATTGGCCTCGGGTCAACCGTCAAAATTATTCATCAGCTGCTGGCGGGCGTTCATATCGCGGTGGGCGCAGAGGCGATGGCGCTGGCGGCGCGAGCCGGTATTCCGCTTGAAACCATGTATGAAGTGGTCACCAATGCCGCGGGCAACTCCTGGATGTTCGGGGACCGTATGAAGCATGTGGTAGATGGCGACTACAGCCCGAAATCGGCCGTCGATATCTTCGTGAAAGATCTCAACCTGGTGGCCGATACCGCAAAATCGCTGCACTTCCCGCTGCCGCTGGCTTCAACCGCCCTCAACATGTTTACCGAAGCGAGCAACGCCGGTTATGGCCGGGAAGATGACAGTGCGGTAATCAAAATCTTCAGCGGCATCACGCTGCCGCAGGCAGGGGAGAACAGCTGATGCGTCTTGGCGTAATAGCGGACGATTTTACCGGCGCAACGGATATCGCCAGTTTTCTGGTGCAGAACGGCCTGACCACCATTCAGTTCAACGGTATCCCCGCCAGCGAAGAGAGGACCGAGGCGCAGGCGATTGTGGTCAGCCTGAAGAGCCGTTCCTGTCCGGCAGATCAGGCGGTTGCGCAGTCGCTGGCCGCGCTGGCGTGGCTGCAGAAACAGGGCTGCGAGCGCTTCTACTTCAAATATTGTTCCACCTTCGACAGCACCGCGCAGGGCAATATCGGTCCGGTGACCGATGCGCTGCTGAATGCGCTGGGCGAGACGCAGACGGTCATTTGTCCGGCGCTGCCGGTGAACGGGCGCACCGTCTATCAGGGCTATCTGTTTGTCGGCGATCAGATGCTGTCCGATTCCGGCATGCGGCATCATCCGGTCACGCCGATGCAGGACAGCAACCTGATGCGTCTGATGATGTCGCAGGCAACCGGCAAAGCCGGGCTGATCGCGGCGGCACAGGTCGATCAGGGCGCAGCGTCAGTGCGTCAGGCGCTGGGCCAGCTGGCGGAGCAGGGCATTAATTACGTCGTTACTGACAGCCTGCATCAGGCGCATCTGTTGACGCTGGGTGAAGCACTCAGTGACAGGCGGCTGGTGACCGGCGGTTCCGGGCTGGCCATCGGTCTGGCGCGGCAGTGGGCGACGGCTGAGACAGACTCAGAGGCGGAAAAGGCAGGCCGTCCGCGCGGCGATCGCGCCGTGGTGCTGTCCGGATCCTGTTCGCAGATGACTAATCGTCAGGTTGCCGCGTACCGCCAGCTGGCACCGGCCTGCGAAGTAGAGATTGAGCATTGTCTGGAAGATGCAGAAGGGTATGCCCGGAAGCTGTGCGACTGGGTGGAAGCTAACAGCCATCAGACGCTGGCCCCGCTGCTGTTTGCCACCGCCGACGCGCAGCAACTGCAGGTGATTCAGCAGCGCTATGGCGCGCAGCGCAGCAGCGAAGCCGTTGAGCAGCTGTTCGCCGCTGTCACCCGCGAGCTGAAAGGGCGCGGCTGGCAGCGCTTTATTGTGGCGGGAGGGGAAACCTCCGGCGTAGTCGCGCAGAGCCTGGGTGTAACCGCCTTTCACATCGGCCCGACCATTTCGCCCGGCGTGCCCTGGGTGCGCGACATCCATCAGCCTCTCTCGCTGGCACTGAAATCGGGCAATTTTGGCGACGAAGATTTCTTCCGCCGCGCGCAAACGGAGTTTACCTATGTCTGAATCTTTCCTTTTAGCGGAACAGCAGGCGCGTGACGAAATGGTCCGTCTCGGCGCCTCGTTCTTTCAGCGCGGCTATGCCACCGGCTCAGCGGGCAACCTCTCAATGTTGCTGGCGGATGGCAATCTGCTGGCGACCCCTACCGGTTCCTGCCTCGGGGAATTGCAGGGTGACCGGCTGTCGAAAGTGACGCCTGAGGGGGAATGGCTCTCCGGTGATAAACCCTCAAAAGAGATTGCGTTTCACCGCGCGCTCTACCTGAATAACCCCGACTGCCGCGCAGTGGTGCATCTGCATAGCCACTACCTGACGGCGCTCTCCTGTTTACAGGGGCTGGATACGGACAACTGCATCCGTCCGTTTACCCCCTATGTGGTCATGCGCGTCGGTGATGTGCCGGTCGTGCCTTACTACAAGCCGGGCGATGGGCGTCTGGCCGATGATCTGGCGGCGCTGGCGCCGCGTTACCGCGCCTTTTTACTGGCGAATCACGGCCCGGTGGTGGTAGGGAAATCCTTACAGGAAGCGGCGGACAACACGGAAGAGCTGGAAGAGACCGCCCGTCTGATCTTTACCCTTGGTGACCGCCCGATCCGTTATCTCAGCGATGCCGAAGTGGCGGAATTAAGGAGCCGATAATGCCGAAGTTTGCTGCTAACCTTTCGACGCAGTTTAATGAATATCCCTTTGCCGAACGCTTCGCTGCAGCGGCGAAAGCCGGTTTTACAGCG
This sequence comes from Pantoea sp. S62, assembly GCF_016658625.1. Lineage (NCBI taxonomy): Bacteria > Pseudomonadati > Pseudomonadota > Gammaproteobacteria > Enterobacterales > Erwiniaceae > Pantoea > Pantoea sp. S62. The sequence continues at coordinate 184,991 of NZ_JACVVI010000009.1, forward strand.
GTCGAATTTCTGTTTCCTTATGACTATCCCGCCACGCAGATAAAACAGTGGCTCGATGATAACCAGCTGCAACTGGTGCTGTTCAATACCGCGCCGGGCAATGTCGCAGCGGGTGAGTGGGGCGTCTCCGCCATTCCCGGACGGGAAGCAGAAGCAAAGGCAGATATTGACCGCGCCCTGAGCTATGCGCTGGCGCTGAACTGCCCGCAGGTTCATATCATGGCGGCGACGGTGCCGCCCGATGCCGATCGTCAGCGCTACGTTGAGACCTTTATCAGCAACATGCGCTATGCGGCTGAGCGCTTTGCGCCGCACGGCATCAGCCTGCTGATAGAAGCGCTTAACCCGGTAACCAAGCCCAACTATCTCTACGCCAGCCAATATCAGACGCTGGAGATGGTAGAACAGATCGACCGGCCGAACGTGTTCACTCAGCTCGACCTGTTTCACGCACAGCGGGTGGACGGCAACCTCAGCCATCTGATTCGCCACTATGCGGGACGTTATCGACACGTACAGATTGCGTCAGCACCGGATCGTCATGAGCCGGATGAGGGGGAAGTTAATTATCCGTACCTCTTCTCGCTGCTGGATGAGGTTGGCTATTCCGGCTGGGTCGGCTGCGAATATATCCCGCGAGGCAGCACGACCGAGGGCCTTGGCTGGTTTGCACCCTGGGCGCAAAAAACCTGATTGAACAGGCTGAAAAACCGGTGTTTCAGCACCGGTCGGGAGCGACTTGCCCTTTTTCTGACTCTGCACCTGCTATTTCTGTACGCCTGAAACCCAAAAAAATATAACAATTTCTGAGGTTTACTATGTCCACCGCACTGCTGTTAGCCATAGCGACCGCCAGCATCGTGATCCTGCTGCTGCTGGTCATCAAAGCCAAAGTTCATCCGTTTGTCGCCCTGCTGATTGTCAGCCTGCTGGTGGCGATTGCGACCGGCATTCCGGCTGAAAAAATCATGGAGACGATTATCACCGGGATGGGTGGGCTGCTCGGTCACATCACTATCATCATCGTGCTGGGTGCCATGCTTGGGGCAATTATTGAAGCCTCCGGCGGGGCTGAATCACTGGCGCAACGCTTCAGTAAAACGCTGGGGCTGAAGCGAACCGTTGCGGCATTGACCATGGCAGCCTTTATCCTGGGCATTCCGGTCTTTTTCGAAGTGGGCTTTATCATCGTCATCCCGTTGATTTATGGCTTCACTAAGGTGGCGCGGGTCTCACCCCTGAAGTTTGGCCTGCCGATGGCGGGCGTGATGCTGACGGTGCACGTGGCGCTGCCAACCCATCCGGGTGCGGCGGCGGCGGCCGGAATCCTGCACACCGATATGGGCTGGCTGATGATGCTGGGTATCGCGATTTCTGTGCCGGTCGGGATCATTGGCTACTACGTGGCGAAAGTGATGAACCGTCGCCATTACCATCTGTCGGTCGACGTGCTGGAACAGTTGCAGATGGCGAAGCCAGAGGGGCAGGAAAAGAAAAATGAACCGGCCCCGCCTGGCGCGCTGACTATCAGCGGTCTGATTGTGGTCCCGATTGTATTGATCGTGCTGGGAACGCTGTCCCATACCCTGCTGGCGGAAGGCAGTCTGCTGCGAAATGTTATGACCGTGATCGGCACGCCGCCGATTGCCCTGCTGATTGCCTTAGGACTGGCGGCCTGGCTGCTGGGCGTGCGGCGTGGCTGGAGCAAAGATAAGCTGGAAGATCTCACCGGTCGGGCCATTCCCACCTCTGCCAGCGTAATTCTGGTGGCCGGTGCGGGTGGGGCATTTGGCAAAGTGCTGGTGGAGTCAGGGGTAGGTAAAGCGCTGGCGGTCACGCTGGAAACGCTGCATCTGCCGCTGGTGCCGGCTGCCTTTATCCTGTCGCTGGCGCTGCGCGCCTCACAGGGGTCCGCCACGGTAGCCATCCTGACCACCAGCGGTCTGCTGACGCAGGCGGTGACCGGCGTAACGGATATGCAACGGGTACTGGTGACGCTGGCAGCCTGTTTCGGCGGGCTGGGGTTGTCACACGTCAATGATGCGGGATTCTGGGTAGTGACGCGCTATCTGGGGCTTTCCGTGGCCGACGGTTTACGCACCTGGACGGTGCTGACGACGATAATGGGATTAAGCGGTTTTGTGCTGACCTGGCTGGCGTGGACGGTGCTCTGATTCAGCAAGACAGGAAAGCCTGACCCGGCAGGGTCAGGCTTTCATATTGGTTCAGGAGACCAGTTCCTGCGCATAAAGATAGAGCGCTTTGAGCTGCCCAACCTTTTCTGCATCCGCTTCATGCAGATTAGCCAGTCCCTCCAGCTCCTGCATAAATGCCTGCACCCGATCACTATTCAATACTTCACGGCGATGCTGCAACCAGCGCTGCTGCTCGGCATCATCCAGCGTGCCGGGGAAGTTACGCGCCCGGTAGCGGAACAGCAGTTTCGCCACCCTCGCACTCTCAAAGCTCAGGTCCAGCGCAGGCAGATTGGCGGGCGCGGTCTGGCGGATAATATTCATTCCGGCACGGTCGGCATCACTGAAGAACCCATCATAGAGCTGCGTATCCACGTCGTCTGACGGCGTAAACGGCTCGGCTTCGGCAAACAGCGTGACCAGTTTTTCCCGCACGTCAGGCTGCTGACGCAGCAGCGCCAGATTCGCCAGGCAGTGCTGACGATCAATGCCCAGCCGGGCCGCATCTTCCGGACGCAGCGTACTGGCAGGTGCCAGCACCGGACACTTGTTGATATGTACCAGTTTAACCGGCACCGCAGGCAGATCGCCCAGGTCGTTTTTCGGCGTGTAAAGACGCTCACGCAGGGTATCGGCATCCAGTTGCAGCAGCGGCGACATATCGCCTGCCAGATCCACCACGATCAGCGCATTACGGTTATCGGGATGCCAGGCCAGTGGCACAATCCAGCTGGTGTTGCCGCGCGCCGCGCCAAACATGCCGGAGACATGGACCAGCGGTTTCATCTGCGGGATGTCGATCAGGTTCATCAGCTTGTTTTTGTTACGGTGGGTAAACAAAAAATCAAACAGTTTTGGCTGCTTCTCTTTTACCAGCTTCGCCATCGCCAGCGTGGCGTAAACATCGGACATCGCATCGTGCGCATTTTCATGGGCCACGCCGTTGGCTTTGGTCAGATGCTCCAGCCGGAAGCTCGGAAAGCCTTCTTCATTTTCCGGCCAGTTGATTCCGTCGGGCCTCAGCGCATAGCAGGCACGCATCACATCGAGCAGGTCCCAGCGTGAGTTGCCGTTTTGCCAGGCCCAGCCGTAAGGATCGTAAAAGTTGCGATAGAAGATATTACGCGTCACTTCATCATCGAAACGCACGTTGTTGTAGCCGACCACGCAGGTTTGTTCGGTGGTGAACAGCTTATGAATGCGTTCGGCAAACTCTGCTTCGATTACGCCGCGGCTCATCGCTATCTGCGGGGTAATGCCGGTAATCATCACCGCTTCGGGCTGTGGCAGATAGTCATCAGGCGGACGGCAATAGAACACTTCTGGCTCGCCAACAGGATTGAACTCACCGTCGGTGCGCAGGCCGGCGAACTGGGCGGGCCGGTCACGAGAGGGGCTGGTGCCGAAGGTCTCGTAATCGTGGAACAGAAAAGTGGGCTGTACGCGGTCGTTATTCAAATTTCATATCCGTTCATTGCGTTCACTGACTTTATGAACAGAGCGTGCTGAATCGGCTCTGCTCGCTCTGTAACTTTCTGCGCGCAGCAGGATGAGATGTGATCGTTATGTCTGATGCGCGGGCGCAGGGTTCAGCCGTACAGTGCCATTATAGCGGCTCATGGCTGCGGCTGGCGCTCGTCACGTATGGTAAACCATATTCCTGCGCGTCTGAAGTTAAGGGTAAAGCCTGCCTGATAACTCTTTTTGACAACCAGCCATTGGCGACCGCCGCAACAGACTCAGCCGCCCGTTTTGGCGGATGTCCAGAACCGGGGGCCGTTGCACATTTTCTCACTACGTCTGTATGCCACTTTCAGGCCTTTTCGTGGCCTCAAACCTGCACCGCATCTTTTCTGTCGCGGTCAGCCGACGGACGGATTCACTTACCCGGTTCATCCGGTCATTGCCAGTTCATACTTTTTTTCAATTTATTCAAACCTTCACAACGCTTTTGCCGTACAACGTGCGGCTGTTTCCGTTTCGTTTTAGAAATTTTCTCTCCCGTGCAATTAAGGATGAAGTGTTGAAAAGGCGTCTGTTGTTCACCGTTACCGCTACTGTTTTTTGGGCCTCGCTGGCACAGGCTGATGCGATTCCCTTTCCTGTGACGCCTCCGGCGATTGATGCGGCTTCCTGGGTTTTGATGGATGCCACCACCGGGCAGGTGCTGACCGCGGGCAATCCCGATGAACGCCGCAATCCTGCCAGCCTGACCAAACTGATGACCGGCTACGTAGTCGACCGCGCTATCGACCAGAAGAAAATCAGCCGTGACGACATGGTCACGGTCGGCAAAGATGCCTGGGCGGCGGGAAATCCGGTATTTAAAGGCTCCTCACTGATGTTCCTGAAGCCAGGCGATAAGCTGAGCGTCCGGGATCTAAGCCGCGGCGTGATTATCGATTCCGGCAATGACGCCTGTGTTGCACTGGCGGATTACGTGGCCGGCAGCGAAGCGAACTTCGTTGGCATGATGAATCATTATGTTGAGAAGCTCGGCCTGCAGAATACCCACTTTGAGACCGTTCATGGTCTGGATGCGCCGGGTCAGTACTCCAGCGCGCTGGATATGGCGAAGCTGTCACGCGCGATTATCGATGGTGAGCCTGACTTTTATGCCATGTACAGTGAGAAAACCCTGAGCTGGAACGGCATTACTCAGAACAACCGTAATGGCCTGCTGTGGGATAACAACCTGCACGTTGATGGGCTGAAAACCGGTCACACGGAAACCGCTGGCTTTAACATCATCGCGTCAAATGTAGTGGGTAAACATCGGCTGATCGCCGTCGTGATGGGCGGTAAAAGCCCGAAAGGCCGCGAAGAGCAGGCGCGTAAACTGCTGGTCTGGGGTCAGAACACCTTTGATACCGTTCAGCTGTTCCATGCCGGTAAGAAGATTGGCAGCGAAAACGTCTGGTACGGCAATCCGCATCAGGTAGAAGTGGGAACGGCAGAAGATGTCTATCTGTCACTGCCGCGCAGTGAAGTGCAGAACGTGAAGGCGAAGTACGTCATCGATCGCAAAGATCTGGAAGCGCCGCTGAAAGCCAATGAAGTGATTGGAGAAATTCAGGTGATGGATAAAGATCAGCAGATTGCTCACTATCCGCTGGTGGCGCTGAGTGCGGTAGAGCCAGCAGGTGTGATTACCCGTCTGACGGACTATCTTAAACAGAAATTCTGATTAATCGCCGGGCAGTACAGAAACGGGCAGCCTGCGGGCTGCCCGTTTTCACATTTACACCCTGAGCCTGTTACTGATTCATGAGAAAGGTTAAAAAGCCGTATTCAGTTGTTCATGACTTCCGGTCAGGTATGTGAGTCGGATGTTGATAATTGTAAGCGAACGTCAAAACTGTTTTGAAATATCCGGCCCGTGCTAAGCCCGAGCCGCGTTCAGGGTTAAGATAGCCCCATCATGTTCCCGTAACCGGAAAGTCACTTTGCGTCCTGACAAGCCCATCTCGAAACTGGAGTTCTGGTTTTATCGCCATTACCGATCCGTCCACGGCGTGCGCATTGCCATCGCCTTTTTACTCTGCTTCATCTTTGTCCGGGCGACCGGTATTCCGGAAGGCACCTGGCCGCTGATCACGCTGGTGGTGGTGATGGGGCCCATTTCCACCTGGGGAAATGTTTTTCCGCGCGCCCTGCAGCGCATCTGCGGCACGGTGGCGGGGTCGATTTCCGGACTGATTGCCCTGAAGCTGGAGCTGATCTCCATGCCGGTGATGCTGGCCTGGTGCGGCATCATCATGGTAATCAGCGGCTACCTGACGCTGGGCAAACATCCCTATATGGCACTGTTGATCGGGATTACCCTGAGCGTGGTAGTGGGGGCACCAACCGGCGACTTCACCGTGGCGCTGTGGCGCGGCGGAGATGTGATTCTGGGATCGCTGATGGCGCTGCTGTTTACCGCGATCTGGGCGCAGCGTGCCTATACACACTGGCGGATTCAGCTCTCCGACACGCTGGCGGGCATGGCAAAAATCTATCACGCCGGTTTCTCGCCTAACCTGGTTGAAAAGCCACGCCTCAACAAGCCGCTGGGCAAATTGCTGACCAGCGTGATCAAGATGCGGGCGCTGCTGGAGCCGTCGAGCAAAGAGACCCGCATCCCGAAGTCGGTGCTTGAAGCGATTCAGACAATAAACCGTAATATGGTTTACACCATTGAGATGCAGATTAATGCCTGGTGGGCCTCGCGTGAGAGTCACCTGATAATGCTTAACGCGCCTGCACTCCGCCGCACACAGCAGATGACAGAGAACACGCTACGGGCGCTCTCGGTAATGGCGATTGAGGGCGAAACAGAAGAGGTGATTGCCAACAGTCATGAGCTGACCGAAATCAGCGGCGAACTGCGCAGACTGATCGCCGAAGCGGGCAGCGACGGGCTGGAAGAGACGCCAATCTATGGCTACGTCTGGCTGACGCTGGAACTGGCGAAACAGCTGGAGCGCATGACCGATCTGATGCGGATGGCGCTGCGCAAATAATCACCTCAGACAATGACTTAATGTGAAACCGGGTTTCTTTGCGCTAAGATAAGAGCCAGTCTGAATTTAGCTGTGAAAATTGCTTACCTGGCGGGCTAGCCGCTAAGCTGATCGTTTTGACTCTCTCCCTGCGTCAGCAGGCTTAAAGAAAGGTGCCATCATGGAAAATGCCAAGCAGTCATTTCAGGACGTACTGGAGTTCGTGCGTATGTTCCGCCGCAAAAACAAACTGCAGCGTGAAATTGTCGATAACGAGAAGAAAATCCGCGATAACCAGAAGCGCGTTCTGCTGCTCGACAACCTGAGCGAATATATCAAACCCGGCATGAGCGTTGAGGCTATTCAGGAAATCATCGCCAGCATGCGTGTGGATTATGAAGACCGCGTGGATGAGTACATCATCAAAAACGCCGACCTGTCGAAAGAGCGTCGCGAGCTGTCGAAAAAAATCAAAGCGATGGGCGTGGGCGAACACCCGAAAGCATAAGAACAGGGCGCTTATGCGTTTTGCGTTCCATGCGAACCCGCATTCACGTCGGTGATGCGGGTTTTTTATTGCCTGTCTCAGCGCAGAATTATTTACCCGCCAGCCTGCGGGCAATCTCCTGTAGCTGACGGGAGAGCGCCACTACATCGACCCGCTCATCCGCGGGCGGGGCGGTGGTCTCACGGATCACCAGCATGGTTTCCAGCGCGTTGTCTGGTGCCTCTTCATCCTGAAGCCGCGCCAGCATCCGCTCAACACTCTGTGCGCCAAGATAGTGTAAATCCTGCCGCACCGTGGTCAGCGGCGGCTGATACCACGCGCTCTCGGCGGTATCGTCATAACCAATCACGGAGATCTCGTCAGGAATGGCGACACCATACTGATGCAGCGCCCGCATCGCACCCAGCGCCATCTGATCGTTGGCAACCAGCAGCGCCTGCGGCAGGTCATCGGGCAACTGCGTCAGCAGCGCCTGATAACCCGATTGCGCGCTCCAGTCACCGCGCAGCGCGCAATGCGGCGTTAGCTGATGATCGGCCAGCGCCTGACGCCATGCGTTTTCGCGCTGACGGGCTGACACCGAGCGCAGCGGCCCGCTTAACAGGCCAATCTGACGATGCCCCAGCGCCACCAGATGTTCAACGGCGGCACGTGCGCCGGACTCATTGGGATACTGACACTGCGCCACCGCCGCCTGCGGTTCGACATCCAGAAACAGCACCGGCTTGCCGCCGCACAGCAGCTGGATCTGCTGCGCTTCATCGGCATCCAGCGGCAGGTTAATCAGCAGCCCATCAACCCGCTGAGCCAGCAGTTCATTCACGGTGGCGGCCGCATCGTGGCCGCTGTCCATCGCAATCACCAGATGATAACCCGCCCGTGCAGCACGCTGCTGAATCGCCGAGGCGATCTGCGCCGGTGCCATCAGGGCCAGGTCGCTGGTCGCGAGACCTAACGTGCGCGTTGCTTTGCCCGCCAGCTGCTGCGCCACCCGATTGGGCACATAATTGAGCTGCTGCATCGCCGCCTCAACCCTTTCCCGCGTGCGGGCTGACACCTGTTCAGAACGATTTAAAACACGTGAAACGGTTTGATATGAGACGCCGGCCAGTTGAGCGACATCATCAAGGGTCACGGAGCGGGAAGTCATTGAACTCTCCAATAGATGAAGCGACGAGTGTAACAAATTTTCATGCTGTACTGCTGCTGCCAGCCACACGTTTACCGCCACGCCAGCGGGAAACGTGGCGGCAGCCGACCCGCTAACGCTGCCGGTTGTTAACGCTGCTGCAGATAGACCTGCAGGTTTACATCCACCGCATTCAGCAGCGGCGTGGCAAGCCCGTTTCGTTTTGCCCGCAGCAGCAGGTCGCCGATGATCTGATCGGCTTCAATATCATAACCCTGGGTGAGATCGCGGTACATTGAGGAGGTCATCGGGGTCGCGGGATTGTTTAACAGTTCAAAAATGCGGGCCGTCACCGCCGGGCGCGGCTGATAGCCTTCGGCAGTTATGACAGACAGGATCTCCGTAAAGATCCCCTGAAGCAGCGCTTCGCCGCCGCGCGCGGTGAGGATCTGCCGGGTATCGCCGCGTGCCAGGCAGCAGACTGCGCCGAGGGTGCTGAGCAGCAGCCACTTTTCCCACAGCTCATCCATAATGTTATCGCTGAACAGGGTATCAACCTGACAGTCGCGCAGCGCAGCATCAACCCGCTGCAGCCGTTCATCATTGTTGCCGTCCAGCGCACCGTATAAGAGCTGGTGCAGTGGCGTCATCTGGATGACGTCGCCCTGATCACCCAGCGTGGCGTTGATTTTGCACAGGCCACCAATCACCTTATCTTCGCCGAAACGCTGTTGCAGCGTTGCGATATGCCGCATTCCGTTGAGAATTGGCATGATCAGCGTGTCCGGGCCGACAGCCGGCGCAATGTCCTCCATCACCTGATCAAGGGTAAAGCTTTTTACCGTCACAATAATCAGATCAAAGTGACCTGTCAGGGTGCTGGCCTGCGTCAGCTGCGGCTGTAACTTTTCGGTGCCCTGCGGCGTCTGCAACACCAGCCCATTGTTTTGCAACTGCTGATAACGGCGTTCACGCACCAGAAAAGTCACGTCCTGACCCGCCTGAGCCAGTCGTGCACCAAAGTATCCACCGGTCGCGCCGGCGCCTGCCATCAGAATCCGCATTCCACTCTTCCTTTGCTGAAAACCTTTACCTTAGAACGCCGTGAGCGCGCTTACCAGCGTTAGCCTCCGGCGCAGCGTATCGGGGTGCGTGAAAAAACAGGCAGGGAAAGCGTGAGCAGTGAGGCGAGGATGCAGAAAAATCAGATTTTCCCAGTCAGAAGGGCGAATCAGCATGCGGCGTTAAAGCCGGGTGACGCCCAGCGCGGCGGCCTGCTGTTCCCACGCCAGCACATCCTGATAATCGTCTCGCTGCACCGGGCTGAATCCACTGATGAGATTGTCGTCGCAGACGCCGCGCCAGGCGGGATCGCTTACCAGCTGATGCAGCGCCGTGCGTAATGTCGCCAGCCGGGCCGCTGACGTTGAGGCGGCCGTGATCAGCGGCAAACCGGGTGCGGCGGGCGTCTCACCGATGATATGCAGGCCGCGCAGTTCATCCGGCACATAGCGCGCCAGCAGCGCCCAGCTCACACAGTCGATAGCGGCGATATCTGCCTGTGAATCACGCAGCGCCGCCAGCGACTGACGGTGTCCGCCGCTCAGCAGCAGCTGTGAAAAGGTCACGCCCTGACGCGCCGCCACAAACCGCAGCGCGTTATAGCCGGATTGCGAGTCCGGGCTGTTAGCCACGGCCCGCTGACCGTTGAAATCGGCAAGCGTCGCCTGTTTATCCCGCGCCACCAGCCAGCTGCGATAATCGCGCCCGCTGCAGCCCAAAGCCTGATAGTGAAAGGTGCCGACCAGCTGAACCGCTGGTAACTGGCTGACCAGCGGATAGCCGCAGGTCTGGCTCAGCAGCAACCGCTCATCCCGCCAGTGAGCCAGCAGATCATCAGGCCAGACCGGCTGCGCGTCGGTGTCATGCTGCGCCAGCAGCGTAACCACAGCCTGCATCAATGCCCGCGTGGCAGGCGGATGGAGGGCATACATGGGCAAAGCGAGCAGATTATTCATGGGTTTTCTCCCCTGAGCGGCCCGGATGGGCATTGACGCTAACCGGTCTGGCCCAGAACTGACGCAGCCAGACCCGATAGCCCGCCACCCGAAAACCGTGGTTGCGCTGATAGTAATGCTCGCGGTCGCGCAGATAGAGCGGGCGCAGGCCATACCAGGGAACGCCAGGCAGATCGTGATGCACTGAATGGTAGTTCAGATTCAGGAACAGTATGCGCCAGGGCCAGGCCGCTTCATTATTCACCGAACGTGCCAGCGGGTCGTCCGCTGCACGATGCTCGTAAAAGGATCGTATCTTGGTCAGCGCCAGCGCCGGATAACTTACCGCCAGCAGATACCACAGCGGCGAAAACCCGAGCTCCGCCATCCAGTAAAACAGCAGAGCCAGCAGCGCGCCATGCAGCAGCCACATGCCCGTCGCATAGCGATCACCACGTCGCAACGCCTGCCACATCCCGCCAACGGTCGACGCGATATCCAGTAGCGGGCCAAGCAGCAACCGTCCCGGAAACGTGTTGCGCAGATGAATCAGCCGCTGCTGCCAGCGCGGCAACTGCGCCCAGCGTGCAGCGGAAAAATAGTAGGTTTCCGGGTCTTCGTCCGGCTCGGTCAGGGTGTGATTGTGATGATGGGCCAGATGAGAGTCGCGATAGAGCCCATAGGGATACCAGACCGCCAGCGGCAGGGTGCCGAACAGCTGATTCACCCGCGGCCAGCGAGTGGGATGACCGTGGATCAGCTCATGCTGCAGCGACATATACCAGGTGGTGAAAACGATCAGCAGCAGGGTAGCGGGCAGCCGTCCCAGCGTCTGCCAGTTCAGCATCACCGAGAACCAGCCACCGTAAATCACGGCCATCAGCAGCCAGGTTGGCAGTTCACTGCGCCAGAGCCAGCTGCGCGCGCGCTGTTTCAGCCAGGCGCGCTGCTGTAAAGAGAGATAACCGTTGTGCATCGTTCACCTGACAGCAGAAGCGGGAGTCTGGAGAGTGAAAGAAAGCGCGGACAAAGACAAAGTGGATAATCTGCTTAGCTATGTCGAAATTCCTGAATATGGCGCTTAAAGATATTGACTATCAGTGGCGGCGCGGAGGGCGTAACCTTTCCCTATCAAAAATCGACTCATGCCCACAGGCGTTTATCGCCTGTCAGGAGAAATACAGATGAAAAATATCGGCTTCTTATCCTTTGGTCACTGGACGCCTTCGTCGCAGTCCGCCACCCGCACCGCGCAGGATGTGTTACTGCAATCGATCGACTTAGCGGTCGCCGCCGAAGAGCTGGGCGCAGATGGCGCTTATTTCCGTGTCCACCATTTTGCCCGCCAGCTCAGCTCGCCGTTTCCGTTGCTGGCTGCCGTGGCAGCACGCACCAAAACGATTGAGATCGGCACCGGTGTCATCGACATGCGCTACGAAAACCCGCTCTACATGGTGGAAGACGCCAGCGCGGCAGACCTCATTTCCAACGGTCGTCTGCAGCTGGGTCTGAGCCGCGGTTCCCCTGAGCAGGTGATCGATGGCTGGCGCTACTTTGGCTTTGAACCGAAAGCGGGTGAAAGCGATGCGGATATGGGCCGTCGCCATACCGAAGAGTTTCTGGAGGTGCTGCGCGGCGAAGGCTTTGCTAAGCCGAATCCACAGCCGATGTTTCCGAATCCGCCAGGTCTGCTGCGCCCTGAGCCGCTTTCGGAAGGGCTGCGTGACCGTATCTGGTGGGGATCCGGCTCCAACGCTACCGCAGAATGGGCGGCGAAAATGGGCATGAACCTGCAAAGCTCAACCCTGAAAGATGATGAGACCGGCGAGCCGTTCCACATTCAGCAGGCGAAACAGATCCGCGCCTACCGCGAGGCCTGGAAAGCGGCGGGGCATCAGCATGCACCACGCGTTTCCGTCAGTCGCAGCATCTTTGCGCTGGTAAATGATATGGACCGCGCCTACTTTGGCCGCAGCGGTAACGATCAGGATTCCATTGGTTTCCTGGATGAGAAAACCCGCGCCATCTTTGGCCGCAGCTATGCCGCAGAGCCAGAAGTACTGATTAAGCAGCTGGCGCAGGATGAGGCGATTGCCGAAGCGGACACGCTGCTGCTGACCGTGCCTAATCAGCTTGGTGTCGCCTACAACGCCCATGTGATTGAGGCGATTCTGAAGTGCGTCGCCCCGGAACTCGGCTGGCGTTAAGTCTGAAGTCGAGCGCCCGCGTAAGCCGGGCGCTCTGTTGTTTCTTCATAAAGCGGTGTTACCTGCCATTCACCTCTGCAATCGTTAACGCTTTTTAATCATTTTCTCTTCTCGGATTTCTACCGTTTCTGCTTCGCACCTGTTCCGTCCATCCCTGCAGCTACACCGGTTTAGCCAGCGACCGCGGCCATATCAGGTCTGGCCGCTGCTCTGCCAGCAGTGAATAAGACGGTTGTGTAACCGGTTGTGCCGGAATAGTCTGATGAGCATCGATGCCGCTTCGTTGATGATTCCGGGTAGCTACATCCGTTGCGCCATTGCTGGAAGCTGTTGAAACAAACCTTATTCAAAGGGATAAGCTATCAATCTTATAGGATGAGACAGGTGTGAGTTCCTGAAAATCCTCTATAGAGTAGCGATGAAAATACAAAAAGAGGTGTGACCATGAGCAATTCCATTGATGAAGATGCAAAAGATGCAAAGCCTATTGTTGAAGCCGATCGCGAAGCGCCTGAAAGCAAATGCCCCTTTCATGCGGGCAAGCCAGCGCAGCCCAATCAGGCTCCGGGTGGCGGCACAACCAACCGCGACTGGTGGCCTAACCAGCTCCGCGTTGACCTGCTGAACCAGCACTCATCCCGTTCGAATCCGCTTGATGAATCCTTCGACTACCGTAAAGAATTTGCCAAATTAGATTACTCTGCGCTGAAAGCTGACATTAAAGGGTTGCTCACCGAGTCACAGGCCTGGTGGCCTGCTGACTGGGGCAGCTATATCGGCCTGTTCATCCGCATGGCCTGGCACAGCGCCGGAACCTATCGCTCCGTAGACGGACGCGGTGGTTCAGGCCGTGGTCAGCAACGCTTCGCGCCGTTAAACTCCTGGCCGGACAACGTCAGCCTGGATAAAGCGCGCCGCCTGCTGTGGCCGATTAAACAGAAATATGGTCAGAAAATCTCCTGGGCTGACCTCTACATCCTGGCGGGTAACGTTGCGCTGGAAAACTCCGGCTTCCGCACTTTCGGCTTTGGTGCAGGACGTGACGATGTCTGGGAACCGGATATGGATGTGAACTGGGGCGAAGAAGCCGCCTGGCTGGAACACCGTCACCCGGAATCCCTGGCACAGTCGCCACTGGGTGCTACCGAGATGGGTCTGATCTACGTGAACCCGGAAGGCCCGGAACACAGCGGCGATCCTGCCTCTGCTGCCCCGGCAATTCGTGCCACCTTTGGCAACATGGGCATGAACGACGAAGAGATTGTGGCACTGATCGCGGGTGGCCATACGCTGGGTAAAACCCACGGTGCCGCACCGGCCAGCCACGTAGGTGTCGATCCGGAAACCGCACCGATTGAAGCGCAGGGCCTGGGCTGGGTTAACAGCCACGGCACGGGCGTCGGCGCAGATGCGATTACCTCTGGCCTGGAAGTGATCTGGTCGCAGACACCGACCCAGTGGAGCAACTACTTCTTCGAGAACCTGTTCAAATATGAGTGGGTTCAGACACGCAGCCCGGCGGGTGCCATTCAGTTCGTGGCAGCTGATGCGCCGGATATCATCCCGGATGCGTTTGATTCCACTAAGAAACACAAGCCGACCATGCTGGTCACCGACCTGACGCTGCGTTTTGACCCGGAGTTTGAAAAAATTTCGCGTCGTTTCCACAACGATCCGCAGGCGTTCAACGAAGCGTTTGCGCGTGCGTGGTTTAAGCTGACGCACCGTGATATGGGACCGAAAGCGCGCTACATCGGACCTGAAGTGCCACAGGAAGATCTGATCTGGCAGGATCCGCTGCCTGCACCGGTTTATCACCCAACCGTGGCAGACATCGCCCAGCTGAAAGAGAAGATTGCCGCATCCGGCCTCAGCGTCAGCGAGCTGGTCTCTGTTGCCTGGGCTTCGGCATCAACGTTCCGTGGTGGCGACAAGCGTGGTGGTGCCAACGGTGCCCGACTGGCACTGCTGCCGCAGCGTGAGTGGGACATCAATGCCGTCGCAGCACGCGTCCTGCCAGCGCTGGAAGCCATTCAGCGCGAAGCCCACAAGGCTTCACTGGCGGATGTGATCGTGCTGGCGGGTGTTGTCGGTGTTGAGCAGGCGGCGAAAGCGGCTGGCGTCTCGATCGACGTACCCTTTACCCCGGGCCGTGTCGATGCGCGTCAGGATCAGACCGACATTGAGTCGTTCGATCTGCTTAAACCGCGTGCGGATGGTTTCCGTAACTACGGCACCGGCTTCGGCAAAACCACCACCGAAAGCCTGCTGATCGATAAAGCGCAGCAGCTGACCCTGACCGTGCCGGAGTTAACGGTGCTGGTGGGCGGGATGCGTGCCCTGGGCGCTAATTTCGATGGCAGCCAGCACGGTATCTTCACCCACCATGTGGGATCGCTGAACACAGACTTCTTCGTGAATCTGCTGGATATGCGTACCGAGTGGAAAGCGACTGATGGCAGCAATGAGAAATTCATCGGACGCGATCGCGTGAGTGGTGAAACCCGTTTCACCGCCACCCGCGCCGATCTGGTTTTTGGTTCCAATGCGGTGTTGCGCGCCTCGGCGGAAGTCTATGCCAGCAGCGACGCCCGTGAAAAATTCGTAAAAGACTTTGTCGCCGCCTGGACCAAAGTGATGAATCTGGACCGGTTCGATATCTGATTGCTGTTGACGTTGTAAAAGCTGTAATTCGCTAATACTCAACTGCACCCTAAAAGTCGGAGATCCGACTGATTAAGGTGCAGTTTTTTTTGCCAGATTTCTTCTGATTACTGGCCCTGTCGTCTGCGTAGGGAAGCCGCGCCGCAACTTTTTCATCGGATTTAGCCCAATCCTTTGCCTCCCCGGAAACGTTTTTTATTCTCATCCTGATGAAAACAGTTGTTCCCCGCACTGGTCCGGTTCAGGAGAACAATACAATGGAGCTGATCTGGTTCCGGTCACCAGCAGCGGGAACTTTGCCCTCGCAGCAGCTTTTGCCGTTTCACTGGAGGGGGCAGGGTGCAGGACAAAGGGCGTCATTCGCTGCGATCAGCTGAGGACGCTCGATATGAAGCTCGCGAAGGCAGACGGCTTGAGCAACTACCTGACGCTATCGTGAATGAAGTGCTGGCACGGCTGGAAGCCATTCTGAACTGAACACTGGAGTAGCTAAACACAGCCAATAAAAAACCCGCTCAGGTTTCCCTGAGCGGGCTTCTCGAATTTGGCTCCTCTGACTGGACTCGAACCAGTGACATACGGATTAACAGTCCGCCGTTCTACCGACTGAACTACAGAGGAATCGTTTGAACGGGGCGCATAGTAACGGCCACGCCGGATCATGTCAAAGCTCTTTTTCACAAATCTGCGCGACTGCTGAAATAGTCATCACAATAGCGATTCGGACCATGAATGAATGGTCATCTCAGCGGCTTCCTGCGCTAAAAAGAGGCAGGTCAGACTGAGGTGTTTATGAGGTGTTCTGACGCGGCAAAGCCCTTGTCAGACCGTACTACGCATGATTTAACCGGATAGTTTTTAACAGGCGTCACAAAGTCTCAATTCTGACTTTGTCAGCAACAAAAACGAAACGTAGATTCCATTTCAACCCTGAACTGAATATCCGGAGTTGAAATGAACAAAGTCAGAATCGGCATGATCGGTAGCGGCTATATCGGGCGCTGCCACGCAATAGCCTATGCCCAGGCCCCCACTGTATTCGCGTTGAAAGGCGAAATCGTGCGGGAGATGCTGGCCGAAGTGAATCCTGAGCTGGCGGCGCGTCAGGCGGCGACCTTTGGTTTTGCGCGCTCCACCGGCGACTGGCGCGCGCTGGTCAGCGATCCGGCGATTGATGTGGTAGATATCTGCGCACCCAACTTCCTGCATAAAGAGATGGCGCTGGAGGCGATACGCCACGGCAAGCACGTCTATTCAGAAAAGCCGCTGTCGTTAAGCGTGGCGGATGCGCAGGAGATGGTGGCAGCTGCTGAGGCGGCAGGGGTGAAAACCCTTGTTGGCTTCAACTACATGAAAAACCCGACCAGCCAGCTGGCAAAAGAGATTATTGCCAGAGGCGAGATTGGCGACGTGGTGCATTTCTACGGCACCCATAACGAGGATTACCTCGCCAGACCGGAGACACCGCTCGACTGGCACTGCCAAAGCGCTGGCAGGTCTTGGCGCGCTGGGCGATCTGGCGGCGCACATCGTCAATATGGCGCACTACCTGGTCGGCGATATTACTGAGGTGAGTGGCGATATGATGACGGTGATCACCTCACGGCCTGACCCGAAGGAACCTGCGCGGCAGTTACCGGTTGAAAACGAAGATCAGGCCAGCGCGCTGCTGCGCTTCCGTAATGGTGCACACGGCGTGATTGAAACCTCACGCATTGCCTGTGGCGCAAAAATGGGCCTGACCTATGTTGTCACCGGCACCAAAGGCACGCTGCGTTACACCCAGGAGCGCATGGCGGAACTGGAGCTTTATCTGCATGACGAACCTGCCGGGCGACAGGGATTTAAAACGATCCTGACCGGACCGGCCCATCCTGACTACGCGAACTTCTGTGTCTCTGCCGGGCACGGCATCGGGTTTAACGATCAGAAGACGGTGGAGATCCGCGACCTGGTTAACGGCATCGCAGCCGGCGATCGCATGTGGCCCGATTTTGCCGAGGGATTGCAGGTGCAGAAGGTGCTGGAAGCGATTGCACACTCCGCTGAGCAGCGCCGCTGGGTCGAGGTGTAAGACAGAATCTGAGTAAGAGAGGATCTGGCGAAGTGGCAGGCTACAGGGTTGAATGAACAGGCGGGAAGGGCGGGAGTATCCCGCCCGTATACAGTCAGATCAGACCGCTTTTTTCCCACCACAGCTTATCCAGCGCATAGAAGCGATCGCGATCACTTTCGGGTTGGTTGAGATCGCGCTTCCACGGCTTCGCCAGAATATAGTGCAGATTCTTCACCTCATCACCCTGCCACAGGCCGCTGTGCTGGAACGGCAGCGTTTTTAACGCATTGTAGATATAAGAGAGCGGCTTCCAGCGTTCGGCAAACACTTCATTCAGCAGATCCTGCTCGGAGAAGGGATAGGCGCTGAGATCATCAATCGCGGCAATGCGCTTCTCAAGCATATCGAACACCGCATTGTCAGGCTTCAGTACCAGAAAACCGCCGTTCAGGTAGTAGTCAACGCTCTCCGGAGCCTGCTCACCGCGTGCCTGCCAGGTATAGTGACACTGCTCTGGCTGCCACTCCGGCGGATAAGAGGCGATCTGGTTGGGATTACAGCGGCAGGCGTGACAGGCCGCCAGCGGATTATCGCCCAGATCCAGGGTGAATAGCTCATCCATGTTCTGCAGCACCAGCATATCGGCATCCAGAAACACTACGCGCTCATAATCGGTAAGCTGCCAGGCACGCAGCTTGGTCCAGACCTCGCCAAACTGCGCCGAGGCGTAATGCTGAGCCAGATCGGCGCGCGGATAGAGTGGGTCGACCGGTTTAATCACACAGCCTTCATCCTGCAAAATCTGACAGTCAGCATCAGAAATGGCTGGCGTGGTCATCACCACCAGCGGCCACTGGCTGTGGCTCTCCTGCAGCGAACGGTGCAGCGCTTTGACGCCCACCAGATAGTCGGGTTGTGTTAACAGTGTTACCCAGGCAAACATAGCGTTCCTCAATCAGTCAAAAAGTGGCGTGATGTAGTCGTTCCCCAACCGGCCCTGCGGGTCGAGCTGATGGCGCAGGGCGCGGAAGGCGTCCCACTGCGGATAGATCTCACGCCAGTTGTAGCGTTCTTCATCGTAATACTTGCCCCAGTGCGGGCGTCCACCCTCTTCAGCCAGCAGTTTCTCCACTTCGGTCAGGAAGTGCAGGCCTTCCTGTGACAGCGAGCCATCGTCGGCGTAATAGACCACAAAGCCGAAGAAGCAGGTTGGCTGGTCAGCGGCCGGACTGAGCCAGGCTGAGGACGCGCCGGTGCAGCGCAGGATAATCGGGTAGTGCATATGCGGACGGTTCTCTGCATACCACGCCTTAATCCGGCGGATGATGGCCGGGGTTTTTGCCAGCGGCACGCCGATTTCCACATTAATCTGTGGCACCGCAATGCCGCGACAGAAGAGCTGGTAGATGTCACCGGTAACATCGGTGAAGTCGCGAAAGCGGGTGACGGTACGAAACTGCTTTCCGCCTTTGCCCTGAATCTGCGTGTCGCGATGCATATGCGCCAGCGTCTGGTCGATGGTGTCATTGAGACTGTCGTCAGCTTCACCTTCATGCTCCACCACCTGACGCCCCTGCGCTTCGTAACGCTGACGCTCTTCGTCACTCGCCTCATGGGCGTTCCAGACGTGCATCAGATTGTCATCAACAAACCACCAGGCTTTGCTCAGCGGATAGTCGTTGTTCCAGCGCAGCAGATCTTCTTCCAGCGTATCGGCAGAAACAGCATTTTTGTGGCAGGTGAAGATCTTAAACGGCTGGGTACGCAGGGTGACGGCGGTGACAATGCCCAGCGCACCCAAAGAGACCTGCGCCGCCGGAAAGTCAGCGTCGCCGCGAACGAACTCACGCACGCTGCCGTCGGCCAGCACCATGCGTATCGCCAGCGCTTCATCGGCAATCGAACTCTGCTGCAAACCCTGACCGTGCGTGCCGGTCGCCATTGCGCCCGCCAGCGTCTGAATCGCAATCACGCCTGGCGAGGAGGCCAGCATGCGATTCATGTCGGTCAGACTGCGATAAACCTGCTCAAGCGGGGTCGCGCCACCAAAGGTTACGCTCTGCTCATCACTGGCTATCAGACCGCGCAGGGCGCTGAGATCCAGCAACAGATCGTCTTCAGCGACATGCAGCATCCGGCCAGGCGACAGCTTGCTGCCGATCACCCGGATCCTGCCGCGTGACTCGCGGATCAGTTTCTGCAATTCCGCTTCACTGACGGGACGCTGAACCTGCTGACGGCTGCCGATTTGCGCGTTCTGCGCCCAGTTCCACAGCGCATCATCATCGGGTTCAATATGGGTCTGGCGAAGCGGATAGAGGCGTGCGTCTCTGCTCACAACAGCATTCCTTTTATGGCGGTTTTATGACAAATGTTTACTAAGCGTAGACCATGAGTAAGCGGAGCCCGGATTGCGGGCATTTATTTGCGGATGTAGCGTAACGTTGCAGTAACAGCGAGCTGACGATTGCGGCGGATACTCTCGGCTTCACTGTTGTCAGGACTGAACAGGGCGTTGAAGGTGTAGCGATTTGAGACGTGATGAACGCAGATACTGCTGATCAGGCGATGAACATCGATGGTCTGTACATCGCCAGTAAACACACCCTGCTGCTGACCGCGCGCCAGGATGTCATCCAGCAGATCCAGCGCGCTGCGGTTCAGCGCTTTAATCTGCGGCGACTGGGTGATGTAGCGACCGCGCAGCAGGTTCTCACTGCAGACCAGCCGGATAAAATCGGGATGCTCGACATGGTAATCAAAGCTGGCTTCCACCAGTCGGGTCATGGCCAGTTCCGGCGCCATCGACGCCAGGTTCAGGCCGGTTTCATGCTGACGTATCTGATGATAAACCCGCTCAAGCACGGCGATATAAAGCTGCTCTTTACTGCCAAAGTGATAGACCACCATGCGTTTCGTGGTTTGCGCATGCTCAGCAATCTGCTCCAGCCTGGCACCCTGCATACCAAATTCAGCGAAGGTTTTCAGTGCGCCTGCGATGATGCGTTTTTTCAGCCCTTCAGGGTCATTTTTACGTTTTGTTAGCTCTGACATGGTGCTCAATAAGGTGATTTTGACCGGGGAATGTTAGCACAGTGTTGAGGCGTAACCCGCAATCGCGGCGTCAGCCTGGCACAGCCCAAAAGATTACAGGTATAATCCCGGACAAAATTTCACAGGTTCAGAGATGACAATGACAAAACTCACCTTGCAAGAGCAGATGCTGAAAGCGGGCTTAGTATCCAGCAAAAAAATGGATAAGGTTCAGCGTACCGCGAAGAAATCCCGGGTTCAGGCGCGCGAAGCCAGAGCGGCGGTAGAGGACAATAAAAAAGCGCAGCTTGAGCGGGATAAGCAGCTGAATGAGCAGCAGAAGCTGGCTGTGCTGTCGAAAGAGTACAAAGCGCAGGTCAAACAGCTGATTGAAATGAACAAAATCGACGTGGCGCGAGGCGACATCAGCTTCAACTTCACCGACAACAACCTGATTAAAAAAATCATGGTGGATAAGCCGACGCAGGCTCAGCTGATCAATGGTCGTCTTGCCATTGCCCGCCTGACTGCTGACAAAAGTGGCGAGAGCCAGTACGCCATCATCCCGGCCAGCGTGGCGGATAAAATTGCCCAGCGTGATGCCAGCGCCATTGTCTTAAACAGCGCGCTGAGCGAAGAAGCGCAGGACGAAGATGATCCTTATGCAGACTTCAAAGTGCCGGATGATCTGATGTGGTAACCGCGTGCTGATGCAGTCAGAAGGGACTGGCGGCAGAGAGGTGCAGTGTCTCGCCGCTGACAGGATGAACAAACGTTAATCCGCTGGCGTGCAGCATCAGCCTCTCTGCCTGCTCAGCGCCCGGCAGCACCAGCCCGCCGTAAAGATCACAGCCCAGAATCGGGTGACCCAGTTGCTGACAGTGAATGCGTAGCTGATGGGTGCGTCCGGTTTCTGGTGTCAGCTCAACCCGCGTAACCGGCAATTCCTTTCCCTCTTTTCTCCGGTAAAAACTGCGCTCAGTGACCCGATAGCGTGAGCGTGCGGGCTTGCCCTGAGCGGCGCATATCACCATCCGGGGAAACAGCGCCGGATCTTTGGCTATCGCGGCGTCAATCACGCCTTCATCATCGGCAAGGTGTCCGCACAGCAGTGCCTGATAGGTTTTGCTCACCGTGCGCTGGCTGAACTGCTGACAAAGTGCGGCGTTTATGGCTTTGTTACGAGCCACCACCATCAGCCCGGAGGTGCCAAAATCGAGCCGATGAACCAGCGTGCAGCCTGGAAAACGTTTTACCAGCCGATGATGCACTGAATCGAGGTTTTGCGGATTTTTACCTGACAGGCTCAGCAGCCCGGTGGGTTTGTTGATTACCAGCAGATGATCGTCCTGAAACAGGAGAGTGATCTCATCAAAGCAGGGCGGGGCGATAAATGTATCGATAATGGCAGACATCGGGCAACCGGCAGCAGAATGGCAGGAGATCATAACCGATTGCCGGTGCACTGACGACGCCGGACTTGCCCCTTATTCTTCCGTAACCGTTTCACCGCTTTGACTGGAAAGCGACAAGCTGGCCTGATGCGTGCCGAATCCACCATGGGCAGCAAACACCAGGCATACCGTTGCGGCTAACAACGTGAGAAGAACAGAGAGTTTCATAGGTGCATCCGTTGCTGATAAGGCCAGCCAGTCTGGCAGGATGGACGGCAGAGACAAACAGAACAATCCGGAAAAAAACATTAAGCGTATTCGATCAGCAGGTTGCGAGATTTTTAGTGATTTATTCGGGCAGGTCTTGCTTTTACGACTACAGTCTCTGGTGAGGTTGTCATCAATTCGTACTAATGGAGGATTTTCTGTGTTAATTCAAAACGACGAGAAAGGCCACGTCATTATTGGCGAAGCGGCACTAAGCCTTGCCCTGGGTGAAAAAGAAATCAGTATCGCATCACTCTTTACTCAGCTGGGTTGCATGGCGAAATCTGAAAGCAACACCGATCGGCTGACGCAAATCTCCGAAGCCAGGAGCTGGCTGAGTAGTTTTAAGTCACCGTCGGTTGCCCAACAGCAGGTGCCGTACCTGCAGACTCTGGCAAGCCTGAACGAAGAACTGAACTAGCAGTAACTGAACTGACGCCAGTGGACGTAGTCCGGCTCCGGCCGGAAAACGACGAAGCGGACGACCTCATTGGTTGCGCGAAAGCGTATACCGGCCGGAGAAACTGTCATGGACGACACTTCTCCTGCCACCGCGATTTGATACCCATCTTAAAAGCCTTCTAAGCCACAACCCTGCCGGATCCGAAACAATAACAGACCCGGGTGAATATGCTCCCGCACCTGCTTTTTCTGTGATTACTCTGATGCCTTGTCTGTGGCGAATGTCTACTTCAGCCAGCCTCATTAAATCAGGCTGGCTGTATCAGCATGACGCTTATATAAAAGCAGCGCGGTGTATCAGAAGCTTTCCCAGCTGGATTCTGCTGATGCTTTAACCGGCATCGCAGGCACTAAACGCGGTGCCAGTGCATGTGCTGTCCGGCTGGTACCGTTTTGCCCGTCTGATAAGCGGAATACCGCCACCGTTTTTTCCAGCTCGTCTGCCTGCGCTTCCAGAGAACTGGCTGCGGCAGAAGACTCTTCAACCAGCGCGGCGTTCTGCTGCGTGGTGGTATCCATTTCGGCCATTGCTGTCGCAATCTGGGAAATACCGCGATTCTGCTCGTCGGATGCGGCAGCAATCTCGCCCATGATGTCCTTAACCTGACTGACCGAGCGAACGATATCATCCATGGTGCTGCCTGCGCGTTCCACAAACTCCGAACCATCATGAACCCGATCCAGTGATTCGCGAATCAGCGTTTCAATCTCTTTGGCAGCCAGCGAACTGCGCTGGGCCAGGTTTCTGACTTCCCCGGCCACCACCGCAAAGCCGCGACCCTGTTCACCGGCGCGTGCCGCTTCAACTGCGGCATTTAATGCCAGAATATTGGTCTGGAAGGAGATGCTGTTGATGACGTGAATGATTTCGCCGATTTTGCCTGAACTCTGGCTGATGTTATTCATGGTGACGATAACGTCACGGATAATCTCACCACCGCGTCCGGCATTTACCGACGCATCGGTTGCCAGCTGGCTGGCATGGTGAGCATTTTCCGCATTCTGTTTCACCGTTGAGGAGAGCTCTTCCATGCTGGCCGCCGTCTGAACCACGGCGGCAGACTGCTGTTCGGTGCGGGAGGAAAGATCGGTATTACCTGCTGCAATCTCCGCCGAGGCACGCGCCACGCTGCTGACGCCATCGCGCACATTGGTAATGATATTCTGCAGGCTGAGATTCATTGCATCGACGGCCTGCATCAGCTGGCCCAGCTCATCACCCCGGGTGGTATTCAGTGAGTTGGTTAAATCACCGCTGGCAATACGCTGCGCTGCATTCAGCGTCTCTTTCAATGGCAGCGTAATGTTGCGAGTAATCCGCCAGGCAATCAGCAGGCTCAGGACGACACAGATCAGTGCAGCAAAGGCGATGCGCCACTCTGCCTGTTTGATAAATTCAGCAGATTGCTGGGACTGGAAGACAAAAGTATCGGACACCGTCGCATTGAGCCGCTCTGCGGTGGTCGTCAGGCCCGCAGATTCGCTCTTTTCTTTCTCTGAAGCATCAACATACTGCGTCAAAGCCTGACGCTGCTGCGCAAGAGTCGTGATGACATTTTGCGTAACGGCATTGATTGCTGGCTGATTAAAACTGTCCAGTTGCTCACTCAGCGTGTTGATGGCGGTGTACTCCTCAAGAACCGCATCTCTGCTGGCTGCTGTGGGCTTATCAAGAAACGCTTTTTCAATATTTGCGGCATCAAACAGCGCGGCGGCCAGTTTCATAACCGGCAGCGCGGCGTCGGGCGCCATAGCCATATCGAGTAATTCAGACTGATGAGCCAGACCGATCAGCGCGCCCGGTTTAATGGCAGCAAAGGCGGCAGATGTTACCTCCGCAGATGCCACAAACTTCTGGCGCTGACTCTGATAATCATTAAGTAACTGGCCCATCAGCGTGATTTTCTGCTGACCTTCATCATCCCACTTAAATCTACTCAGTCGTTGATAAAGGGTATCCAGCTCCTTAAGTGCCTGAACGTTCTTCGCGGCAAATTCAGGATTTTTGGTGTACTGGTAAAGCGTGCGATTAAGACGTGCCTTGCTTAACGTATTCACCATTTCCACGGTTGTCGTGCGGCGTGCAGAGTTGTCTTTAATACTGCGGAAACAGTCAAAAGCGATAAAGGTTATGGCGAGAGACGCCGCGATGACGACGACAAAACCGACGCCAAGTTTTTTTCCGATTTTAATACTGGAGATACGTTGAGCAAGGCCCATGAGGTTCACCTTTATTGAATTTCAGAACAGAAAGAAGAAATTTAAATAATTTAATTCTGATCTTTTTATCGACAGCTTCCTTCAATTCTTTAATGTTATTTATATTTTACTCACCGATCTTATTAATTATATTTCCATTATTTCATGAGGCCACCATCTGCCTGTTGATCTTCAGGTTTATGCTTAATATTCTGTTTTATATGGTTAATTCATTTTTTCAGTGCACGATCCTGGACCTTTACACTACGTGAGGAAAGATTTATTGATTTTGATCAATTTAATGATTAATGAAAGGTTTAGCTGAACGGACTACAACGATTTAAAAAATTACTTATCAATAAAAATATATTTTTGGCGTTCTGCGATCGGTAACTAAACACGGCGGAAATTATTGCTTTCTCGCCAGCGCCTTCAGGTCAGTCAGCCCCGCTTGCCCTGCAACATCTCATTCCCCACTAAAAAGCGGAGAAACCTCTTCATTGCCATATTCCGGCTAAATAATCCCGGTTTTAGCATTTGTGATCGCCGTCGGTCTTCACTGAGAATGACAACAGAACGTTACGAGGATGATAAAAGCACTGAAGCCCGCTGCTTCTCTGGCTTCCGGTGCTGACAACAGATCGCGATAACTTTTCCCTCTGGGGGGAACATTTTAACTATCAGGAGAAAGGTTCCAGTGAAATATATAAAAGGAATGACCCTTTTTGCCCTCGCGCTTAGTGCGCACGCCAGTTTTGCAGCCGAACCTTCAGTGCCTGCTGAAGGCAGCTTACATGTCAAAGCCGATCCGGCGCTGAAAAGCCTGATACCCGCGGATATCCTCAAGCGTGGCTATATTGTGGCGGGTACTAACCCGAACACGCCGCCCACAACCTTCTATAAAGAAGACAACAAAACGTTGGCTGGTCGGGAAATCGACATCATGAATGCGGTTGGTGAGCGTCTGGGCATCACCGTTCAGTGGCGCGACACCGGCGGCTTCGACAATATTATTCCTGGCCTGAAGACCGGACGTTACGACGTGGCGCTGTCAAACATCAATGCTACACCGACCCGCCTGAAACAGATCGACTTTGTCGGTTACTACAACGCCAGCCTGCTGGGCATTATTTCCCGCAAAGACGCTGATATCGCCCCCTACAAATCCCTCAGCGATGTGTGTGGCAAAGAGGTGGGCGCCGGCTCCGGTACGACTCAGGTGACGCGGCTGGAAGAGGCCAGCAAAGCCTGTGAAGCCGCCGGTAAACAACCGATCAAGGTAGCGATATTCCCGGATCGTCCGGCGGGCGTGCAGGCCGTGGTCAGCGGTCGTGTTCCCTTGTTCCTCGGTCCTTATGAAGGGCTGTTGTGGCAGACCAAAGTGATCAAACCGCTGACCATGAGCGGTGAAATCACCGTGAATGATGCACCGGTCTCTGTCGCGTTCCCGAAAGACTCGCCGCTGGAGCCAGCCGTACAGGCGGCACTGAATTCTTTAATCAAAGATGGCAGCTACCGGAAAATCCTCGATAACTGGGGAATCGGTTTTGGTGCCGTGACCGAAGCCCGACGCAACGAAGAGATCTTTAAATGAGAGAAACTCCGGACCACACCGACGACCTGAAAATCGTCGGTAAACGCTACTACGGACGCTGGCTGAGTGCGCTGGTGGTGCTGTTATGCGTGGTGGCGATGGCGCATTCGATGATTAACAATCCGCGCTTTGAATGGCAGGTGATTGCAGAGAACTTCACTGCGCCCTCCATTCTGCAGGGTGTGTTAATGACGCTGCAGCTCACGGCCATCTCGGTGGTGCTGGGATTCGCTTTTGGCACGGTGCTGGCGCTGATGCGCCTCTCTTCTAACCCGGTGCTGGTAGCGGTGAGCTGGGCGTACACCTGGTTTTTCCGCGGTGTGCCGATGCTGGTGCAGCTGTTTCTCTGGTACAACATCGCCGCGCTCTATCCCCGCATCGCGCTGTCGATCCCCGGATTGGGCGAACTCTGGAGCGCGCAGTCCAATGCGCTGGTGAGTCCGTTTAGCGCGGCGGTGATCGCGCTGGTGATGCATCAGTCTGCCTATGCCGCAGAAATCGTACGCGCTGGTATCCAGAGCGTGGGCAATGGACAGATTGAAGCGGCTCGCGCCCTGGGATATCGCCCGGCGCAGATTTTCCGTCACACCGTTTTACCGCAGGCGATGCGCGCCATTATGCCGCCAGCGGGCAATGAGATTATCGGCCAGCTGAAAACCACTGCAGTGGTGTCGGTGATCTCTCTGCAGGATGTGCTGTTTTCGGCGCAGATTATTTATCAGCGCACCTATGAAGTGATCCCGCTGCTGCTGGTCGCAACCTTGTGGTATCTGCTGATGACCTCCGTGCTCTCTGTCGGCCAGTACTATGTCGAACGCTATTTTGGTCGCGGTGTGACGCGGCGAGAAAAGCGCAGCCTGCTGTCATCACTACCGCGCTTTTCGCTGCCGAAAACGCAAAGGAGCGTGAGCAATGGCTGAAGCAATCGCACTGCGCAAAGTCACCAAGCGCTTCTCCGGTGTCACCATTCTCGACGAGGTTAATCTCGATATTCCTGCCGGATCGGTGACCGTAATCCTGGGGCCATCGGGTTCCGGTAAATCCACGCTGCTGCGCTGTATTAATCATCTTGAAAAGCTGGATGGCGGTACGATCCGCATCGGCGGCCAGATGGTGGGATACCGGCAAAAAGGCCATGCGCTGCACGAACTCAGCAGCAGTGCCATTGCCCGCCAGCGGGCGGAAATAGGCATGGTGTTTCAGCAGTTCAACCTGTTTCCGCACCGCACCGTGCTGCAGAACATTACGGATGCACCGATGCGGGTAAAAAAGCAGAGCCGTCATCAGGCCACGACCAAAGCGCTGGCGCTGCTGAAGCAGGTGGGGCTGTCTGGCCGCGAAGATGAGTGGCCGCAGAACCTCTCCGGTGGTCAGCAGCAGCGGGTGGCCATTGCCCGCGCGCTGGCGATGGATCCCGGCGTCATGCTGTTTGATGAACCGACCTCGGCACTTGATCCGGAGCTGGTGGGGGAAGTGCTGCAGGTGATTAAGCAGCTGGCGCACTCCGGTATCACCATGGTGGTGGTCACGCATGAGATCGGCTTTGCCCGCGAGGTTGCCGACAACATCGTGTTTATGGAGAGCGGCAGAATTGTGGCAGCGGGCCCGACGCAGCAGGTCCTTGACGATCCGGACAACGGACGTGTCAGAAACTTTATTGCAACGGTGCTTTAGGCACCGTTTTTTTCTGTAACCAGGAATCAGCATGACCCAGAAACCGGTAATGCACAGCGCCCACTGGGGCGCTTTTCACGCCCAGCACAGGGACGATCAACTGCTGATTGAGCCGTTCCACCGCGATCCCGATCCCAGCCCGCTATTGCAAAACTTCCGTCATGCACTCAATCATCCGGCGCGCGTCGCGCAGCCGATGATACGGCGTGGCTGGCTGGAAAACGGGCCAGGCCCGGATCAGCGTCGTGGTGCTGATGAGTATGTCGCGGTCAGCTGGGAAGAGGCCAGTCAGCGGGTGGCGCAGGAACTCAAGCGGGTTGGTGAAGCATACGGCCCGCAAGGCATCTTTGGCGGATCGTACGGCTGGTCAAGCGCAGGCCGTTTTCATCATGCGCAAAGCCAGGTGCACCGATTTCTGAACACCACGCTGGGCGGTTATGTCCGTTCGGTCAACAGCTACAGTTCCGGCGCGGCATCTGTCCTGCTGCCACACATTGTCGGTGACATGAACGAGATCGCCCGACGCGGCGTGAGCTGGGAGGAGATCGCCGCGCATAGCGAGGTGGTGCTGGCGTTTGGCGGCCTGGCGCTGAAAAATGCGCAGGTGGCCAGCGGCGGCCTGAGCGAACACACCGAGCGCGGTTTTATGCAGCGAGCGGCACAGCGCGGTACCCGGTTTATCTCAGTGAGCCCGCTGAAAAGCGATCTGCCTGAAGAGGCGCAGGGCGAGTGGCTGGCGCTCCGGCCCGGCACGGATGCGGCGTTTATGCTGGGTCTGCTGGCGGTGCTGATTGCGGAAGCGTTAACCGACGAGGCGTTTCTGGCGCGTTACTGTGTCGGCTGGCCGCAGATGGTCGCTTATATTCGCGGTGAAGAGGATGGCGTAGTCCGTGACGCGCACTGGGCCGCTGGGATCTGCGGCGTCAGCAGCGATCTGATCGGTCAGTTTGCACGGCAGTTGCACGGTAAGCGGGTACTGGTGACCGTGGCTCATGCTTTGCAGCGTGCCGAGCATGGCGAACAGCCGGTGTGGCTCGGCCTGGTGCTGGCGGCGGCGCTCGGACAGCCAGGGCTGCCCGGCGGTGGATATACGTATGCACTGGGTGCGCTGGGCCATTATGGCAAGCATCATAATCTGGTCAGCTTTCCGGCCCTGCCGCAGGGTAAAAATGGCATTGACCGCTTTATTCCGGTGGCGCGTATCGCCGACATGCTGCTCAATCCCGGCACAAAGTTTGACTACAATGGCCGCCAGCTGACCTATCCCCATATCCGTCTGGCTTACTGGGCGGGAGGCAATCCGTTCCACCATCATCAGGATCTGGCGCGGCTGCGTCAGGCTTTCTGCCAGCTGGATACGCTGATCGTGCATGAAAGCGCCTGGACCGCCACGGCGCGTCATGCGGATATTGTCCTGCCCGCTACCATGACGCTGGAACGTGAGGATATCGGCGGTGCGCCGACCGATCGCCATTTAATCGCCATGCAGCCGGTGGCTTCGCCTTACGCCGAAGCCCGGGATGATTATACGATTTTTCGTGACCTGGCCCGGCGGCTGGGCAGGGAAGCGGCATTCAGCGAAGGGCGTGATGCGCGTGGGTGGTTGCAGCATCTTTACGGCCAGCTGCAGGAAAAACTGGCCGCTCATCAGGTGCAGACACCCGATTTCAGTCAGTTCTGGCAGGAGGGTGTGCTGGCGCTGCCGCAGTTAAAGGATGGTGGCCGGATGATCAATGCGTTTCGGGCCGACCCCGACGCCGCGCCACTGCCGACGCCAGGCGGAAAAATTGAGATTTTCTCCGCTACTATCGCCAGCTTTGGCTATGAAAATTGTCCCGGCCATCCGGTATGGCGTGATCCGCAGCAAACACCCAGCGCCGACTATCCTTTCTGGCTGATTGCCAATCAGCCCGCGACGCGTCTGCACAGCCAGCTCGATTTTGGTGATTACAGCCAGCGCAGCAAGCGGGACGGACGCGAAGTCTGTAGCCTGAACCGGGACGATGCGGCAGCACAGGCGATCGCGGATGGCGACATCATCGAACTCTTTAACGCGCGCGGGCATGTGCTCGCCAGCGCGCGTCTTACTGACACCATCATGCCTGGCGTGGTTCAGCTGCCAACCGGCGCCTGGTATGATCCGGTCGAGCCCACTGCCGCCCGTCCGTTATGCCGCCACGGTAATCCCAATGTGCTGACCATGGATATCGGCACTTCGTCGCTGACGCAGGGCTGCAGCGGCCAGATTACGGTAGTGCAGGTGCGGAAATTTGCCGGGGAGGTTACGCCGGTTCAGGCCTTCGTTCCGCCGCGCTAAGCCACTACCGGATCAGCGCCCCGGTCAGCCTCTGCAATTCTGCCGTGGAATGCAGCGCAGTGGCTGCAAGCAGTTCTGGCGACGCGTCACCCAGCGCCTGATGAAGCTTACTGCTGACATTCACGCCCTCCGCCAGCGATTGCTGGCGCGTACGGCGCTGATGCAGTGCTGTGCCATCCGCAAGCGTCAGCGTAACGACGTGAAAGCGCAGCGCGGGATTGAGCGCATCGGGCGGCGCACTCTGATCCGGCGTCCGCCGTACGCGGGCGGTCAGCGGCATAACCTGATGATTGAGATCGCCTTCCGCAAAATCCTGCAGGCGCAGATCGCCATAAATCAGCATGGCGGCAATCACATATTCCAGGCTGAAGCGCGCTTCAGTACCGTTAACCGGCACCCGTATCGAGGCGGCGATGTCACCGCCAGGCGGGAAGGCGACGGTGATATCAACAATCTGGCTCAGCAGCGCATCCAGCGGTTTACCCGCCGCCAGCCACTGCTGGCGCAGCAGGCGAGCCGCTTCTGCCGCACTATGCGTACCGGCGCAGGTCGGAAAGGGTTTGAATTCCAGTCCCGGCGTGCTGATCCGCCACGGGCTGCCCCAGTTTTCCAGTAATTTCTCCGGCTGTGCCTGGTCCGCGCTGCTGGCGGCAACAAAGGCTTCAATAACCCCCTGCTGGCGGCCATTGATTCCGGCTAGGGTCAGCTGAGCCGCTGTCACGGCCCGTTCTGCGGCAAAGCCCGCGTGCAGCGGTTTTACCGTCGAACCAAACTGGGCGCGTAAACCGCTGGCCTGGGTCGCCGCAATGCCCAGCAGGGTGGCCGTGGCATCACTCTTCATCCCCAGCAGACGCGCCAGCGCCGCCGCCGCCGCAAGGGTCCCCAGCGTCGCCGTGTTGTGATAGCCCAGTGCGTAATGTTGCTGGCTGACCGCCAGCCCCAGACGACCGGCCATCTCTACCCCCGTGACGTAAGCATCCAGAAAATGCTCCAGGCTTCTGGGCTGAACCCGTTGCCAGGCGAAAAGTGCAGGCAGGATCACGACGCTGGGATGACCGCGAAAATCGGCATGAAAGTCGTCGTAGTCCAGCGCATGTCCTGCATAGCCCAGCAGCAGCGCCTGTGAACGCACGCTGCCATCGCTGTAGAGGGTGCGCAGAGCCGGTAAGCCGCTATCCGGTACCGTGCCCTGCAGCACCGGCCAGCTCACCGCCAGGAAATCCCGAATGCCTTCGCGCGCGTGCTCATGTGCAGGGGCATCCGGCTGGCCGTACAGGATCGCTTCAGCCAGGGCTGCAGTCAGGCTCATTATGGCTGCTCCGGAGAAAGAAGTGCCGCCCGTGCAAGGTCGGCCAGATAGCGCGCCGTTGGCAGCAGCACCTCATCATTGATACGAAAAGCAGGGTGATGCAGCGCATAGGGTTCACCGGTGCCCACCATCATAAAGGCACCAGGCAACTGTTGCTGATAGAAGGCAAAATCTTCACCAATCGGACTTGCCTCGACCACGCGTGCTTCCAGTCCGCAGTTCTCAGCCTGCTGCAAAGCAAAGTCCGCCCAGTGCGCATTGTTTACTACCGATGGCGGTCCGGCGTGCCAGGTAAAGCTCACCTGCGCATCAAAGGCTGCCGCGATGCCCGCCACAATCGCCCGGAAGCGCTGCTCAAGACGCTGGCGGGTGGATGATGAAAACGAGCGCACCGTGCCCTCCAGCCATGCACTATCCGGGATGACGTTCCAGGTGCTGCCGCTGTGGATCTGGGTGATAGAGACCACCGCGTTATCGGCAGAAGGGGCATTGCGGCTGATCAGCGTCTGCGCCGCCGAGACAATTTGTGCCGCGATGACAATCGGATCGTTGCCCTGATCGGGTTTGGCGGCATGGCTGCCGATACCGGTAATCGCAATTTCAAAACGGTCGACGGCGGCAGTGAGCGGCCCGGCTCTGGAACCGATGACGCCAGCAGGCAGTGAAGGATCGTTGTGGATACCGAAAATCGTCAGCGCGTCAGTTAATGCGCCGCTGGCAATCACCTCCGGCGCGCCCTGACCGGTCTCTTCTGCGGCCTGAAACAGAATCCGTACCCGGCCTGGCAGGTTCGCTTCCTGCTGCTTTAACAGGATCGCCGCGCCCAGTGCCGCTGCGCTGTGAAAATCATGACCGCAGGCGTGCATCACACCCGGACGCTGCGAGCGATAGCTGACGCCAGACTGCTCTTCAATCGGAAGCGCGTCGATATCGGCCCGCAGTACAATCAGCGGCCTCGCTGACGCCCCGATTTCCGCCACCAGGCCGGTTTTCAGCGGCAGATCGAGAATGCGTATCTGATGCTGTTCCAGCTGATCGCGCAGTCGGCGCGTGGTCTCAAACTCCTGATTCGACAGCTCCGGAAACTGGTGCAGTTCGTGACGGAAGGCGATCAGCGGTTCGCCTAATGTCGGGGGGATAGTGATGCTCATTGTGGGTTTCCTTGTGCTGCTGTCTGGCGGCTCAGCCAGGCATCGTGTGCCACCGGGTCCAGTACTTTCTTCATATAGAGGGTGATATGACCCTTGCCGAGGTCGCGGGTATGCATTGGCAGGAAGCCGCGCTTCAGGTACATCGCCTGCAGCCAGGGGTGACTGGTGGCGGTTCCCAGCGAGACCGCAGGAGCACGCAGCTGATCGATCAGAATCGCCTGTTCGACCCGTTCCAGCACCTGACGACCAAACTGCTGGCCGGGATAGTCAGGGTGCGCGCCGAACCAGCCAATATGCGGCAGACCAAACGGGCCGGGCAGCGGCCCCCAGGGATAGCGGACGGTCACTGACGAGACCATCTTCTCATCAGCATAGAGCGCATACACCCCGTGGCTCTGCAGATGGCGCAGAGCCATAGCGCGGTCTGCGGTGGCGGCATCAAACTTAATGCCCAGCGCTTTCACCGGCGCATAAGCCGCATGCATCAGCGCCAGATAAACATCTGTTTCATCTTCTCTGACCTGACGAAAATCGAGTTGCATATTCTTTCCCGGAACACTGCCTGATAAGCAGTTAATTAATTCAGCCAGAGGGGCAGGTTAACAGTAAAAAGCCGGGTCACTATATGTGAAAAATAACTAACCTCATGCAGATTTGTGAATAAACAATGGCCGGTTTTCAATTGCTTAAATTGCTGGTTGTCGTAGTATTTAAAAAAGAAATAACACTACCCTCTCGTTAATAAATAAATGTAATTAAAGCCTTTTTGGCCTAATTCTTATAATCAGGATGCCGCTGTGTTAGCGATTACTTCTCCGCGAGCTTATGCACATGAGGCGGGCCTGCGTGCACGCGTCGGTGAGTTTATTAAACCCTACGCCAGCCATATCCGGATATTGACCTCGCCGCAAGCGTGGCAGGCGGTTAATCCGGAATTAAGTCAGAGTCTTGAGGCATCGGGCATTCACTGGCAGCTGGATTATTTAGCGGGTGAATGTACTGAAGAGGCGATTGCCCGCGTAAAACAGCAAACCGAACAGCAGGGCGCAGAGTTACTGCTGGCGATTGGCGGTGGACGGGTGCTGGATGCCGCTAAAGCCGCCGCCAGCCAGTTACCGGCACTTACGCTGGTTAACTTTGCTACTCAGGCAGCGACCTGTGCCGCCTGGTCACCGATTGCCATCATCTATAACGAGGCGGGTGGGCATCTGCGCAGCCAGCCTCTGGGCAAAATGCCGGAACTGTTGCTGGTAGACAGTGAGGTCATTGCCCGCAGCGACGTGCGGTTTCTGAAAGCGGGCATTGTGGATGCGCTGGCAAAATATTACGAATTCCGCCCTTACCAGCGGCATAACCCCGACGATCTGGCACTGGATTTAAAGGTGATGACCGCGCGGCAGGCGGCAGATGTGTTTCAGCAATATGGCGAGGCCGCGATAGCCGCCTGCCAGCAGCAGCGGGTTACACCCGAACTGGTCAAAGTCATCGATGCCAGTATCGTGCTGGCCGGGCTGGCGAACAGCGTGCGCGACGCGCTGCCG
Source organism: Pantoea sp. S62 (assembly GCF_016658625.1). Taxonomy (NCBI): domain Bacteria; kingdom Pseudomonadati; phylum Pseudomonadota; class Gammaproteobacteria; order Enterobacterales; family Erwiniaceae; genus Pantoea; species Pantoea sp. S62. The sequence continues at coordinate 219,172 of NZ_JACVVI010000009.1, forward strand.
ACGGCAGGGCTGGCGCATGCCATCCATAATCGTCTGACCCACCAGCCGGAACTCCATCACTGGCTGCACGGCGAAAAAGTGGGCTTCAGCCTGCTGGTGCAGTCGCTGATTGAGCATGGCGGGGAGCCGGATGCAGAACTGCTAGCGCTGCTGCGCTATTACGGCATGCCACTCAAGCTTCCTGCATTGCCGGGCGATCGTGAGACCGCGCTGGGTAACATTGCGCAGCAGATTAAATTTCCCAAAGCCTGCGCAGAACGCCTGCCGTTTACCGTCTCTGCCAGCACGCTGGAACAGGCCCTGCTGGCGACCGACACCCTTCTTTAAGCGCGCTGCGGCGCGCTTTTTCATCTTTCAGACCAGGAATCGTTTATGAACTCTGCTACTTCACCACGTCGCCTGCGGCTCGGCCTGTTTGTTCAACCTGTAGGTCAGCACGTCAGTGGCTGGCGTCTGACCGAACAACTGGGCGATCCCACCGATATTGACTGGCTGATCGCCCTGGCAAAAAAAGCCGAAGCGGGTAAGTTCGACCTCTTCTTTGTGGGTGATGCCCTGGCAACCAGCATGTATCGTCTGCCGTCCACCATGGCCCGTCTTGAACCTCTGACGATGCTGGCGGCGCTGGCAGTCAATACCCGGCGCATTGGCCTGGCCGCGACCGCCTCCACCACCTTCAGCGATCCCTTTACGCTGGCGCGCAGCTTCTCATCGCTGGATCACATCAGCCGTGGCCGTGCCGCGTGGAACGTCGTCACCTCGTTTTCCACAGACGTTGCGCGTAACTTCAGCCGCAGCGATATGCCCGATCATGCTTCACGCTACGCCCGTGCGCGTGAGTTCCTTGAGGTAGCCTGTAAACTGTGGGCGGGCTGGGAAGAGGGCGCCGTGCAGCCGGATAAAGCGACCGGAAACTATTTTGTTGATGAGAAGATCCAGCCGATTAATCATCAGGGCGAACATTTTCAGGTGCAGGGTCCACTGAATATCACCCGTTCGCCGCAGGGCCGTCCGGTGATTATCGAAGCGGGTTCATCGGCGGATGGTCAGAAGCTGGCGGCGGAGACGGCGGAAGTGATCTTTACCGCCTCTGCCAGTCTGGAGGAAGCGCAATCTTTCTATCGCGCGCAGAAGGCGCAGGTGGTGGCTGCCGGACGCAACCCGGATCAGGTGGTGATCATGCCTGGCGTCATGCCGATTATTGGCCGCACGCGCGAAGACGCTAAGGCGCTGTGGAAAGCGCTGAATACGCTGGTGGATATTGAGAATGGGCTGCGTCAGCTCTCACTGCGGTTCAGCATGGATCTCAGTCAGTATCCGCTGGATGGCCCGGTGCCGGAGGTGCCGCTGGGCGAAGGGAACCAGAGCCGCGTTAAGCTGATGACCGATATGGCAAAACGCGAAAACCTGACGCTGCGCGAACTGGCCGCCGTCGCCGCCGGTTCACGCGGACACCGTGTGATTGTCGGTACGGCTGAAGATATCGCCGATGATTTCCAGCTGTGGCTGGAGCAGGGCGGTGCGGATGGCTTCAACATCATGCCCGCCATCATGCCGGAACAGCTCGATCTGTTTGTGGAACGGGTGATCCCGGAACTGCGCCGTCGCGGGCTGTTTCGTGAGGAGTACGAGTTTGCCACGCTGCGGGAGAATCTGGGACTGGACGTGATTTAACAGCCGGGCTCACTCTCATCGCGTGGAATGTTGTCGCCTGTACCGCACGGAATCTGCCAGAAGATGACGTGCGGTTAGTTTAACCAGCACGAAATCTGTATCGTGCCTCACGCTTTACCAAAACCGTTTTGCAAATCACTGCCTGCCCGATATAACAGACATTCACTCTACTGACCGCGAGCTCACTGAATGTCAGACTACAGATTCTATTCCAGAGGCAAACACACCGTTGCATTGAAAAGATCAGACGTAAACCGGGCTTCAGATCTGACAGAGCAGGGGTATAAAAAAGAGTTTGAGGAAGTGCGTGCATCAGATGAAACACAGGCGCTGGCACGCTTCGCGGATATCCGCAGGAACCAGCATATCGACCAGTACAACTTCCTGGCGGGCGCAGCGACCATGCCGCTGATTGGCGTGCTGACAGCCGTAGCTACTTTTCTCTTCTGGCGTAAAAGAGCAGGAAAGTAGGGCTAACCTGACGCAGAGAGTCAGCGTTGAGCTGTTTGGATTTCCCGCTTCACCAGTGCACAGATTCCGTTCCCTCTTCACTTAAAAGGACTTATCCATGAAAACGGTCATCGCTATTTTCTGCTGCATTCTGTCAGCTGGTTGTTCGCCTCTCACACCACATGAATGTATTAAAAAAAGCGCACTTGATAGCTGTAGCTATAAAAATTCAGGAAAAGTCAGTGACAAAGATATCTATGGCCAGCAGGCATCGGGTATTAAAAAATCACTGGATGCCGCGCTGTCAGCACCGCACGCCTGGAATGGGAAACGCTGTAATGTGCATCTGGATTTTAAAAAGGATGGCACTCTGGAGAACTTTATTATTAAAAGGGGCGATAAAGATTACTGCCAGGCATTAGCCGAGGCAGCAAAACGCGCCAGATTCCCGGCGTTTACCGATCAGCATGTTTTTGACGTAATGGGATCGGCGCGCTGGAATATGGAAGGGCAACCCTGACACGCATTAAACCGTTAATTCCGAACGCCCGCCCGGTTAAGCCCAGGCGGGCTTCTTTATTTGCAGGCACATTCCTCATCCCGCAGCAAATCCGTTACCGCTCGCAAATCATTGCAAATTTTATGCGCAGAACACAGACAGAATAGAACCCCTCTCTGCTATTTGATTAAAGACCGCTGCCTTCCACATTCCGCTACATCACACTCGGTTATCGCTTTACACCTATATAGTATCTGACCTATATTGATTAGGAGATCGCGTGTGGATGATTAAAACGACAGAGCGGTTTGATCGCTGGTTTACGTTGCTTAATGACAGCGATCGCGCCTGCGTGCTGGCTGCATTGATGGTGTTGCGGGAAAAGGGGCCGGGATTAAGCCGACCCTATGCGGATACGATTAAAGGTTCCGCTTATAGCAACATGAAAGAGTTACGTATCCAGAGCCGCGGCGACCCAATAAGGGCTTTCTTTGCTTTTGACCCGAACCGCACGGCAATTGTGCTGTGTGCCGGTAATAAGGCGGGCAATGAAAAGCGATTTTATCGGGAGATGCTTCCGGTTGCCGATCGGGAATTCACACACTGGCTAAAAAGCTTTAACCATAAGGAGTAGCGTGATGGGCAGAACGCTGGAACAGCTTATTGCGGATGAAAAACCGGAAGTCGTTGCCGACGCACAGGCTATGGCGACCGAAATCCTGCTCAACATTCACCTTGCCGAGCTGCGTGAGAAAGTGCAGAAAACGCAGGTGGAAATGGCGCAGGCGCTGGGCATCACACAGCCGACCGTGGCGGGTATGGAAAAGCCGGGGCGTGACCTGAAGCTTTCCACGCTCAAACGCTACGTGGATGCGGCGGGGGGGAAACTGCGGCTGGTGGTGGAGCTGCCGGATGGTTCCCACTTCGGGTTCGTGGTGTAAGCCTCTGGCGTGAAAACCATGCCGCCGTGATTAAAAACATCAATGCAAAAAGCCCGCTCAGGTTTCCCTGAGCGGGCTTTTCTAATTCTGGCTCCTCTGACTGGACTCGAACCAGTGACATACGGATTAACAGTCCGCCGTTCTACCGACTGAACTACAGAGGAATCGCTTGAACGGGGCGAATATTAACGGCGCTGATCCCGCTTGTCAAAGCCCTGTTTACTGAATTGCGTTCAGATGCTCGTAAAAGCAGCGGATTGGCGGTTTTTACGCAAATCTGCTGGCTTTTCAAACTGCCAACAGGATCTCACTTTGCGGGCATTTCTCGGCAGATGTTAGAGGCATGTCAAAGTTTTGTTGTTTGCCGATGTTAAAACAACCGTTTCAGTGCTTTTATGATAAAAATTTCAAAAAGACATTATATGGAACAAATAAACTGCTTATCATCACGGTCGTGATTATCATCCGGAAATGAAACGGCATTTTTAAACTAACTGTTTGCAGATCAAGTGATTGTGAAAAGGAGTGGTCGATCACAAAAATAGCCATAACCTGAAGTCTTACCTCAAATTTCCTGAAACAGACGCCAGACAGGCTGGGTGAATGTAAAAGATATTTTTCATTCGCGGGTACAGCCGCTGAGCAAGTTAACAAATAAGAAGGGTCCCTATGAACATTAAAAAAACGATTGTCGCCTCACTGTTAGCCTGCATGTTACCTGCCGCGGTTATGGCAAAAGATATCTCAGTGGGCGTCTCGATGGCGCTGTTTGATGACAACTTCCTGACGATTCTGCGTACTTCAATGCAGAAGGAGATGCAGAAGGATGGTGTTAAAGGCCAGGTTGAGGATGCAAAGGGTGACGTTTCACAACAGCTTCAGCAGGTTCAGAACTTCATCGGCCAGGGTGTTGATGCCCTGATCGTTAACCCGGTCGACACCAACGCGGTGAAACCGATTATGGATCAGGCAAGCAAAGCGGGCATTCCGCTTGTCTTTGTTAACCGCCGTCCAGGGGCTGAACTCACCGGCAAAATGGCCTATGTGGGTTCCGATTCAGAACTGGCCGGGCGGTTACAGATGGAAGCGCTGGCGAAAGCAATGAACGGCAAAGGCAACGTCGCCATTCTGATGGGTGACCTGGCGAATGAATCGACCCGCGACCGTACCAAAGGTGTGGAAGAAGTGGCCGCTAAATATCCTGGCATCAAAATTGTTCAGAAGCAGACCGCCAAATTTACCCGTAACGACGCGGTGGATGTGGTCAGTAACTGGATGACGGCCGGTGATGAAATCAATGCTATCGCGTCGAACAACGATGAAATGGCAATTGGTGCGCTGCAGGCACTGGGTAAAAACCCGAACAGAATCCTGATTGCTGGCGTCGATGGTACACCTGATGCGCTGCAGATGCTGAAGCAGGGCAAGATGGTCGCCACCGTATTCCAGGATGCGAAGGGCCAGGGTGAAGGCTCGGTACAGACGGCGATCAAACTGGTGAAAGGCGAACAAGTGCAGAAAATTATCAACATCCCTTACCAGCTGATTACTAAAGAAAATATGGAACAGTTTACCCAGCGTAACCTGAAATAATCGTTCCCGACCCAGCTGTACGGAGGTGATGTATGAACGCGTTTGCGCTTGAAGCCGAAGGCATCAGCAAGTTCTTCCCCGGCGTCAAAGCCCTCGACAACGTGTCGTTGCGGGTGCGTCCGGGAACGGTACATGCCTTGATGGGCGAAAATGGCGCGGGCAAATCCACTTTAATGAAGTGCCTTATCGGGATGTATCGTCCCGATAAGGGCACCATCAAAATTAAAGGGGAGCCGGTGCAGTTTCAGGACACCATGGACGCGTTGCGTTCCGGCATTTCAATGATCCACCAGGAACTCAATCTGGTGCCTTACATGACCGTCGCCGAGAATATCTGGCTGGGCCGTGAGCCGATGAAGTTTGGCTTTGTCGACCACGCCCGACTTAATCAGAAGACGCAGGAACTGCTCAACCGCCTGAATATCCGCCTGAAAGCCGATCGGATGGTGGGCGAGCTGAGCATTGCGTCGCAGCAGATGGTCGAGATTGCCAAAGCGGTCTCCTGGGATTCAGACATCGTCATTATGGATGAGCCGACCTCCGCGCTGACGGAAACCGAAGTGGCGCATCTGTTTACCATCATTCGCGATCTGCGGGAGCAGGGTAAAGCCATCATCTACATCAGCCACAAGATGGATGAGATTTTCAACATCACCGATGAAGTCAGTATTTTTCGCGACGGCAGCTGGATCGCCAGCGATCAGACGGCGAAATATACCCGTCAGTCGCTGATTACACAGATGGTAGGACGCGAGCTGACGCAGTTGTTCCCGAAATTCAACAGTGCCATCGGGGAAGAGGTGCTGACGGTGCGTAATCTCACCTGCAAAGATCGTTTCACCGATGTCAGTTTCAGCGTGCGCCGGGGTGAAATCCTCGGCGTCGCCGGGCTGGTGGGGGCCGGTCGCAGCGAGGTGATGGAGAGCCTGTTCGGCATGGAGAGCTTCGACAGCGGTGAGATCCTGATTGATGGCGTACCGGTGACGATCGACTCACCTTCAACCGCGATTGAAAAGGGCATGGCGTTCCTGACCGAGGACCGTAAAAAGTCCGGCCTGTTTCTGGTGCTGTCGGTGATGGAGAACATGAGCATCGTCAACATGCCGGAGTACAGCGGCAAAAGCGGTTTTGTCAGTCATGTGAAGATGGCGCAGGACTGCATGGAGCAAATCCGTCGGCTCAATATCAAAACGCCGACCATGGATCAGATCATCAATAACCTCAGCGGCGGTAATCAGCAGAAGGTTCTGATTGCCCGCTGGCTGCTGGCGCAACCGAAGATTCTGATTCTGGACGAACCGACGCGCGGTATAGACGTCGGTGCAAAAGCGGAGATTTACCGCTTAATCAGTGAACTCGCCAACCGTGGCGTGGCTATCATCATGGTCTCCTCTGAACTGCCAGAAATCCTTGGCATGAGCGACCGGGTGATGGTGATGCACGGCGGGCGTATAACCGGCATCCTCGATAAAGAAGAAGCCGATCAGGAAACCATTCTGTCGTTGGCATCCGAGTGAGGCGCGAGACCACTATGAGCAATATGAAAGCTACTGCTACCCCGGCAGCCCCGCAGCAACCCTCTTTTTTTGCCAGCCTGCGCCATAAACTGCCGAAAGATACCGGCATTTTTGTGGTGATGGTGGGGATTGCATTGATTTTTGAAATGTTTGGCTGGTACGTGCGTGACCAGTCTTTCCTGCTCAACACCAACCGTCTGATCCTGATTGTCCTGCAGGTGGCGATTATCGGGATTATCGCCGTTGGCGTGACCCAGGTCATTATCACCACCGGTATCGATCTCTCGTCCGGTTCCGTCATCGCCCTGGCGGCGGTGGTCGCCGCCAGTCTGGCGCAGACCTCTGACAGCCTGTCGCCGATGTATCCGTCGCTGGTTAATATGCCTGCGGTGATCCCTATCGCGGCCGGTATTGGTGTTGGTCTGCTGGCGGGTGCGGTCAATGGCGTACTGATTACCCGCACCGGCATTCCGCCCTTCATTGCCACGCTGGGCATGATGGTGTCGGCACGCGGTCTGGCGCAGTATTACACCCAGGGCAATCCGATCAGCTTCCTTTCCGATGGCTTTACCTCAATCGGTCAGGGTGCCATGCCGGTCGTGATTTTCCTGGTGGTGGCACTGCTGTTCCACATCGCCCTGAAACATACCCGCTATGGTAAATATGTTTACGCCATCGGCGGCAACATGACCTCGGCGAAAGTCTCCGGTATCAACGTTAATAAATATCTGATCATCGTCTACACCATTGCCGGCGCGCTCTCTGGCCTGGCGGGTGTGGTACTGGCGGCGCGCGTCAGCAGCGGCCAGTCGAGCATGGGGATGTCCTACGAGCTGGATGCGATTGCCGCAGCCGTTATCGGCGGCAGCAGCCTGATGGGCGGTGTCGGCCGTATCACCGGCACATTAATCGGTGCCGTTATCCTTGGCCTGATTAAAAGCGGATTCACCTTCGTGGGTGTCGATGCCTATATTCAGGACATCATCAAAGGGGTGATCATCGTCGCTGCGGTCTCTATCGACATGCATCGTAACCGTAAAAAACGTTAATCAGCAGGCGTTGCCTTCTTCCGCAACGGGAGAGGGCAACGGTTGCTTTTTTGTCTTCAGGAAGCGTCAGCGATAAGAAATCCCGCTGATAGCGGTTACATTCTCAGTCTGTTGGTTAATGCCTTCCTGTAAGCCCGGCAAGCCTTCATCCGGTGCAATACGTTTCCACTGCACTAAAACTGTACAGCCCGTCATCACTTTTCTGCACGTCTGACTCGCAGCATCTGCACTGCCACAGTGCGTCCGCTCGACTCCTCTGTTGCTATTACGCATTCCTGATCCTTATTAACCCTTAAGAGGTAATCAGAAACGCTTATTTTCCGGGCCGTTAGGAAAAATCTGGCTGACGGGCAAGGCGCAGGATTTAAACCTGGCCTGCATCTTGCAAAATCTCTGTCATCAGAGCGATGGGCCAGACACCTTTCGCTATTCAGGGTAAGTGACGGAGGCAAGATGAATTTAAGACGACTGAAGTACTTTGTGAAAATCGTCGATATCGGCAGTCTGACGCAGGCAGCGGAAGTGCTGCACATCGCGCAGCCTGCACTCAGTCAGCAGGTGGCAACGCTGGAGAATGAGCTGGATCAGCAACTCCTGATCCGCACCAAGCGCGGCGTCACGCCAACGGAAGCCGGAAAGATTCTCTATGGTCATGCGCGTACTATTCTGCGCCAGTGCGAGCAGGCCCAGACGGCGGTCATTAATGCCGGTCAGGTGCTGAGCGGCCAGGTATCAATTGGTCTGGCACCCGGCACAGCAGCCTCCTCGCTGACCATGCCGCTGCTGCAAACCGTTCGCGATCAGTTTCCTGAAGTACTGGTCTACCTGCATGAAAACAGCGGCAGCGTGTTGAATGAGAAAGTGATGAATGGTCAGCTGGATATGGCGGTACTGTACGATCGCGCTCCGACTGCCGGCATCAACAGCATGCCGCTGATGAAAGAAGATCTCTTCCTGGTCGGCGCTACCGACTACCCAGGAGCCAGCGTCGATCTGGCCGATGTGGCGCAGATGAGCCTGTTTTTACCACGCGACTACAGCGCAGTGCGCAAACGGGTTGATGAGGCCTTTTCACTGCGTCGCCTGAGTGCGCGCATCATTGGTGAGATCGAATCGATTTCAACCCTGACCGCAGCCATTTCCAGCGGCATGGGTGTCACCGTATTACCTGAATCGGCCGCCCGTGCGCTGGTAGGTTCAACCGATGCCTGGATGTCCCGTATCAACAGCCCGTCACTGAGTTTGCCGCTGTCGCTGAACATCTCAGCCCGGTTGCCGCTGTCGCCTTCTGCACAGGCCGTGAAAAATATCCTGCTGTCGCTGCTGAATAAGCCGCTGAATGAGGAGCGGGAGTTGATGTTAGTGGGGTAGGGGTGCTTGCAGCGGACCTTTAGCTAAGCTTTGCAGCGCGTTCATACTGAGCAGGTTACGCCTGCCAGGTGGTGGGGAGTTTCAGGTTGCCTGAGCAGGCGGACGCGTCAAGGGGCGGACGCCCGCCCCTTAACAATCCTGGCGTCCGGGTGCCTCTCCTGAAATCCCTGCCGGTTGGCGAATTTCGCTTTGCAGCGGGCTAACAATGAGGGGG